>CAZJQZ010000043.1:0-17121 GCA_964548045.1 uncultured Dehalococcoidia bacterium
ACGTCAGGCGAGGATCTTCACATCCCTTCACTTCGTTCTTGCCGGCAGGTTCAAAGATAGGCTCATCCAATCTCTCATCGAAGTTGAACCCATCTCCACTGACAGCCAGTCCCAGCCTGGAAATATTATCTTCGCCAAAGGCACGGTAGATCATATAGACCTTCCCCTTCAATCTTATAACGCCCCCATTCAATACGTACTTCGATTCCCATGCATGTTCTCTGACAGGTTCGAGAACAGGATTGCCAGAGAATCGGGTTAATTCCCGGGCCAGCGGTTGTTCCGATGTTATAACCATACTCTTTTTGGGGATTATCTCCTCTGCGCCTTTCTCCGTGCCTAAAAGAATCGGGGCCAGATTCTCCGATTCACGTCCCTGGCCCATGAGTTCAATTACCTTTTCTTCAATTTGGGACTCCGTTCCTCCTATAGCCTTGAAGTACTCTACAAGGAATTCACGGGAAGCCCAGTCCTTTTCCACGCGTACTGACAGGGGGGTCGGGAATTTCCTCCCGCCTTTGAAATTGTAACTGGCCCATGACCATGCCGAACAAGTTACAAATTTGCCGTCCGGAAACGTAAGCGCCAGATGATAGGATTCGGCCAGGGCACGAAGGCTTTCGGCCAGAGCCACATTTCCATTCCCTTCGGCATTCTCCCGAATAATCCTGTCAGCCATTTGGGCCACCCGCTCTGCCAATATCCTTTGATGGCCATCCTCAAAGATGGCATGCGCTGATAGCGGCTCCCTTCCCCAATGGCCTTCCAGCGAATCTATCACTTTTCTGCCAAAGTCCTTTCTAACATTGGCGAATCTCTCCCACACATAGCCGAATCTCTCGGCTTCCACAATGTTCCTGGTGATGGTTGTCAGATAGCGCAATCTGGGGAACTCACCTCCCATACCCTTATGAAGAGTGCTCACCAGTATCAGGGACCCAAGCGTATCGAGGGCCGATGGATATTTCATTTCCGCCAGGAAAGGAAAATCTTCATGACTGACTACTACTGGTTTAATGGCACAGGGAGCAAAATGTTCCGGACGAATATTTTCAGCTATCAGCTTGCTCAATACTTCCCCGTATGCACGTTCCTCTGTCCAACTGGCTAAAGCCATGGCAGCACGTGGGTCACAGTTCTGTAGCAATTCATCTACATTTCCATAACCCCATTTGGCCAGCAGGTTGATAGGGGTATACTGCCTCAAAATCCATGCGGCCATCTCTGAAGTCATGGAGAACGCATCCTCATGTGGGAAGTTATCGAATATGGCATTAACCATTTCTGTGATTCCCATAACGGTTGACAGGTCGCTGCCAGGGAAGATTTCGGCTTCTACTCCATGCATGAAATCCTTTATAGCCAGAGATACCTGCATGGAATTAGAGTTACGCGGAATTGCTATCTGCTCATAAATGAAGTGTTCAAACTGGTCTCTTTGTCTATCAAAAATGGCCTGATAGATATCATTGGCACTGACTGTTTTTCCTTCCAGCGAGGTTAATTCTGTGGGTACTATCAATGGCACTCCAGGTATGAACTCGCGATAAGTGACCTGAGGGACAGGCGGCTTGTGAACTTCAGCCATTTCCTCCCAGACGGACAGAAAAGCCGGTTTCTGGCGGAGGAATTCGTTCACCATATCCTCTGCCTGACTTTCGGACTCCAGAGACAGTAACCGTTCCACATACTCCGGGATCGATGGTTCCA
This sequence comes from uncultured Dehalococcoidia bacterium, assembly GCA_964548045.1. GTDB lineage: Bacteria > Chloroflexota > Dehalococcoidia > SZUA-161 > SpSt-899 > JBGLNL01. The sequence goes on from CAZJQZ010000043.1 coordinate 1,711, forward strand.
GTTTCTCTTTCAGCATCTGAAGATGCAACTCATTGCTGGCTTCAAAACCATGATGCAGAGCAATTAGTGCGCTCAACATATCATCATGAGCGAATTCTTGGTTAAAGGCATATGCCAGAATTAGATGGTAAACAGTTTGTGCCCACAGGCCGGAAGGATATTTGAAAGACCTTAAATCGGTTTCTGCCAGAGTGGCTAACTGCTCATAGGTCTTTGAAGGAAAAATTTTCTCATAAAGCAGGTGGAATCTGTTGAAACCATCCTTATATTTAGCTACACGTATTTGAGGAACAACTTCTACAGGTTCTGCCTGATGCGACCTGACGATACCTGATTTCGGCAACCGCTTCAATAATGGCAATTCATCAAGTTCGTTTGATTTCTCCCATTGCTCTCTACTATTGATAATCTGGTCAAACATCACTCTGGCAACGTCTTTCAGGATGAGGTCGGCCTTCGCCGCTGAATGGCGACGAATTTTAATTCCAAGATTGGCCTCGCATATCCTGGCATTGCTGGTAGCTGCCAAAGTGGCCAGCCATGCATCCACACCATACCCACTGATATCAGTATGCCAAGCGTATCTGGCACTATCCAGATATTCTTTCAGTAGATGGTGGGAAATCCCCCATTGCCCACCCGTGAGACGACGAATAGGGCAATTGTAGATGCAAGTGAATAAGGGGTAGGTGAGAGTAGAGACAGGGGCTTCAAAATAGTGACGGTTGAACCGAGAGATTACCATATCCATCTCACCGCTTTTTACCGGTTCAAGCAACAGCTTTATCCACTCTGGAGCTAATCCCTCAATTCCTCCTGCTCTCTTGCGGCTTTTCAGGTCTGCCTCTAACAAAACCAGATCCGCGCCAAGTCTATCGGTGATATCCACAATCGCCCGAGTGCTCCAGCCTTTGCCATTCAATTTCATATCATCAAACATGAAGGATACGCAATCGAAATTGGGAGAGTATGCCATTGCTCTAATTGCTTCCAGAGCATCCTTACCCCATGGAGACCCGGCAGCTACGATAACAGGTTTTAATTCAGGATAGAATCTCTCTAAACCTTTTATGGCAGTTTTCAGTACGTGTACCACGGTCTGGGTTTCGTTGTAAAAGGGGACACCAATTACAATATCTGCTTGGTCTATCTTATCCACCTGATCCAGTGGGCCAAGCATGTTTTCCCTGTAGAGAGATTCTATCTCCTCAAACAGGTGCATTTTCGTGCTTTGCCGATTGTGCTTTGCCTCAGGGAGCAAAGCTAAATCAAAAATATGCTCGTCTTCGTAATTAACCAGATTACCTTTCACTGGTAAGCTCCTGTAATGTTTTGCAATCACTGGTCAATACCTCTCCTTCCCATTTACAAAAGCGGAAGGGAGATTTTTGATATTGCCACGCCATCGGAGCTTTCCCGGGCAGGGCGGATGGGCTTCTTAAGATAACGGCTATTATCCTAGTCCGCCTATTTTCATCGTCCTCGTTAGTAGACTTTCATTCGAAGCCTGATGCTCCCTAGCATCTATCTTAAAACCCAGATTTTGTATCTCCAAAGTAATATTGGCAATATCCTCGGTATCGAGATGAACGACCAGGTCTTTGCGCGTTTCTTCTGGAATTGTGATAGTGTGCATCGCTTTTATTGCTAATCCATGACTTTCCAGTATATCCATAATTCTGGATACTTGCCCCGGTGTATCAACTCCATAGATACTAAAGCGCCTGCCACTTTCATTTATTCCCAGCAGCGGATTCAATAGTTTGTAGAACAAATCATTGGTCGTCACTATCCCCACCACGATTTTATCTTCCATCACAGGCATCGCGCTGATACCGTGGCTCTGCGCGATAGCTACAGCCTGTTCCACGGTAGTATCCGGAGATACTGTCACCACTTCCTTTTTCATTACTTCCTTGACGGTCATTTTGGCTATGAGATAGCTAATTTCCCACACACTCAAAGAGGTGGCTTCCGAAGGGGCGGATCGCCGGGTGATGTTCTTGGTTACTATGCCAACCAGTTTTCCTTTATCAACTACCGGCAATCGCCTGAATCTGTGCGTTTCCATTATCTTTCTTGCTTCCAGCACCGGTGTATTACTTGGGATAGTTACTACATTGGTGGTCATCACGTCTCTTACCAGCATCTCTTTCCCCCCCTTTCTTCTTTGATGGCGGAAGCAACGATTATTCGAAGGCTTCTCTGAGAATTACCGTAATACAGTTCTGGAAGCGTTGATCACCTTCCTATAGCGTATATAATCGCCTGTTTAATAAGATTGCACGATCACTATACAACGGGTTTCTCACTTGATCTTACCAGCATAAGCGGGGTATTCCCGGCATGCATAACTTTCTGGGCTATATTTCCCAACTGCCATCGCCTGATCCCGGAATGCCCATGTGTTGCCATAGCCACCAGGTCAGCATTGATTTCGTCGGCAAATTCGATTATCCACTCCGCTGTTTCACCGATTCCTACCTCGGAACTCAGAGTAATTCCTTCACCTTTCAACGCACTCCCTATCTTCTCCAGATAACTCTCAGCATCTGCTTTAAATGGCTCCATCTCCGTGTCGGAATAGGGAAGATGGGTAACCACCATATCAGCTATGTACAGATGCGCAAATCGTTCTATTGCCTGAAAGAGAACGATCTCCGCTTCCAGTCGGAGACCAAGTTCCCTGATATAAGGAATTATCGCTTCACTCTCTTCTGAGCCATCTAGGGGAACAAGAATCTTTTTGAAAGCACTCCTCTCATGTATATCCGAATGGTCTCCTTTGGCCCTGATAAGCATCACCGGTCGATTTGAAGCCCTTACCACTTTGTCAGCTACGCTTCCAAGAGCCCAGCGCTTGATCCCGGATCTGCCATGAGTTGCCATGACAATCAGCCCGATATTTTCTTCATTTGCATACTCAACAATCGCCTCTGCCGGGTGTCCGAACAGGGTTATTGGTTTGACTTCAGGGGTTTTCACTGCCAGCCTTTCCAGATATCTTTCGGCACTGTACTTTACAGGTTCAACCTCGCCGGGTTGCGGCTCGGGCATGTGCTCCAGAGCATCGTTAAGATTGGGTTTCTCAACACACGCTACAAAGATCTCAGCACCTATTCTTTTGGCCAACCCTTCGGCATAAGGAAGGGCCACCTCTGCTAGCTGTGAGCCATCCAGAGGAACCAGCATTCTCTCATACATGCTCAAAAACCTCCCTGTTGATAAAGGGCAATACAGGTTCGTAGTGATGGGACAACCGGGGTTTCACCAGAAAAACAGGGCTGGATACCGCACGAATAACTTTATCTGTCACGCTGCCGTGTGCCCACTGCATAATTCCTGACTGTCCATACGTTGACATAACAATCAAGTTAAAGGGGTTATGCTGGATATAGCCGATGATCTCATTAGCTGGCTTACCTGCCAGTACTTCTGTTTGCACTTTGAGCCCATTAGATGTGAGTCTGTTTTCAATTTCAGCCAGGTACTCTTTGGCAGTTTGCTCGCGTTCCATTATTTCCCGCCATGCATGTTCCCTCCATACCTCGTGCACCTTCGAGCCCTCATAAATAGATGGATTCAGAGGGATTCCGCAAACTCTGAGCAAGACTATCTCCACCAATCCGGCACCCCACTGTTTGGCCAGAGCTTCAACATGGGGAAGTACTGATTCTGCATACTCCGAACCATCCAGCGGAACCAGTATTTTCTTTGCGGGCCATTCGTCATAGATAATCTCCCCTGCAATCCCTTCCGGCACAAGCCAGACAGGGACGCTTGATTTACTGACAACCTTGGTGGTCACATTTCCAAGAATCCAGCATCCTGCTCCGGAATGACAGTGAGTAACCATAAGGACTGCATCAATATTGTGGCTTCTGGCGTAATTGAGGATTTCTTCAGCCGGCTCACCGAATACCATCTCACCACGCACTTTTGGTATTTTGCCTCTGGATCGAGTCATGGGAGCATCTTGCGATTGGCTGTTTACAATTTCAGCGGCATCGGTGACGTAAGCTCGATGCATCGGAGCCAGATCCGATTCCTCCGGGATGCAAACGTTAAGCAGGATCAGGTCCATGCCTAACCTGATAGCAATTTCTTTTGCATATTCAAAGACTACCTCGGATAGTTCCGATCCATCTAAAGGAACCAGCATTCTCTTGTACATTTTCGCACCCCCATAACCGATTCAATCTTGAGCGATATGTTTGGCCCTGTAATATCTCTAACTTAGAAACCTCTGATTAATTTCAAATCAATCCCTAAATCCCTTTTTGCCCCCTTTTCTGAAGGGGAAAGAGGGGCAATCCTGCCCCTCTTTTTCATCAGGTTCCCTTAAGTCACATGATGGACAGGATGGCCCAATTCTGTAAGTTATATTAAGGAACCTCTGATCAACTCCCTGAATCCCCAATCATGGGGGACATGTAAAGCTGGGGGACACCCCCCGACCCCCGAAGTCACCTCTTATTCAGAGGTTCCTTAATAGTGATTGACAGGAAGTAAGTTCATATGCTACTGCAAATATTCATGCCGGGAAGCGGGACATGATTCTTATGTAACTGAATTAACCGGTCTCCTTTTTGCCTGATATTTTGATCTTTGTTGCTTTGGCTTCTGCTGCCTTTGGAATCGTGATTACCAGAATCCCCTTATCATAAGCAGCTTCTATCTTGGCAGTGTCCATATGGGAAGGGAGGACTATTGAGCGGAAAAAGCTGCCGTAAGATCGTTCGCAGCAATGGTAGTCTTCTTCCTTTACCTCGGTTTCAGCTTTTCGTTCCCCTCGTATAGCCAGCGAATTACCTTCAACCGAGACATCAATATCTTCCTCCTTTATTCCCGGCAGTTCAGCTTTCACTACCAGCTTATCCTCTTTATCAAATACTTCTATGGCAGGCGCCCATCCCATCTCCTCCAGAGGGGAACGCCTCCACATCATTGAAGGTGAAAAGGGACGACGAAAAACATCTTCGAGTGATTGTCCCAATTCTTCCAGTTCCCTGAACGGACCACCTCGGCTTAACCCCAAACTCGGTCTCCATCTTTCGATTGCCACAATTAACCTCCTGTTTTTTATTTGCCTTTAGTCCCGCTTCCCATGTAAATTGAATAACTTAAAAAGTTCTCCGTATTCATTAACCGGCCACTGCATATCCGCGCGATATATTTCCCAGCAGTCTGGTTAAATCACTATCCCCTATTGATTCGGTGCATTCATGCGAAAGTTTCGTGGCAATTTCCCAGTGTTGCCTGGCCTGATTTTCCCACGAAAGTTTTGCCGCGTACTTCAAGGCTTGCTCTTCCATAGCTTGCCCAACTTCCGGATTATTGATCAGACTGGCGATTCCGCTTATAACAGTTTCCAGACTTTTGCCTGAAATTGCCCCGGCTTCTTTTAGCATTTCCCCTGATCCTTCCATATCTCGTCCGGCTATTAAAGAACCGGCGCCAATAGCGTGAGCAAGTATCCCGCTTTGAGTACAGAACTCAGGCCAGTAGAAATTGATATCAAAAGCTCGCTGTGCCACACGGAGCATGTCTTCCGGCAAACAAGTCTCAAGCAGTAACTTGTCTATCCCGTCTTGCTCGCGCTTCAATTTGTTTGCATAACTCATTTGGAAACTGTCCCTCGGCGCACCGATGCGTAGGGCGATAATTTTCCTGTGGGGCAACATATCTGTGAGCACATCCCGAAGCGAATAGAGCAATTCCGATTGTTTGCCGGGACACAGAAAGCCGGTTTCCCCGACGATGAAGTTATCCTGATTAAGCAGCGTCCGCTGCCTTTGCAGTGACTCCTTTGTCACCTGATCCAGATCCGATTCGTATATCAGAAAATCGTTGAGTTTGTGTCTGGCTTCCTGGCGCGTCAAAGCGGATACCTCTGGATGTAAAGGTATGCCGTGCTTCAAAATATGCACCTTATCACAGTATTGAGGGAACGCCGAAGTGACTGCTCGGTAAACTCCATTACTGAAGACAGTAATAGCATCGACTTCGGGCAACAGCTTGCGGAGGAATTCGTGCTGCTTTTTACGCAAACCACTCGGTGTCTCATAGCTCTGGAAGTGAATGGTGTGGAAGGTTACTATTTTCGGGATATCCAATTGTCTGAGCATGGAAATGAACTTCTGATCATTTCGCCATATTCCATCTTCATGCTGGAACCACAGGGCAGCATCTTCACTTTCAGTGCCAAGCTGGTGCAATCCTTCAAGAAGGTTGGGGGCAGAGAAATGCTCGAAGCTGGGGATGCCGTACCAGACATGATCTGCCGGGGTTCCATTCATCTTTGCCAGGCGGCCTTTGAAATTGGCCAGATCAAATGATATTACCCTCCACTTGTCAGCGGGCATTTTGCGAGTTATAAACTTTGTATAGTCAGCTATCCCGCACATTATAGGATTATATGTTCCAACAAAATAGATGGATTTCACTTAACCTCTCCTTTCATACGGTAATTGCGTCTTCTGCCGTGACCTCACCATTTTTATCCGAATCGTAATTGCTTTTCATTTGATGCAAGGAACGCTCAAATTCTCTGGCAGCACGGTAATTTTCCATCTGACCAAGATATGTCCTGTAACCACACTGAAGACACATGAGAAACGACCCATCAGGATCACTATCGAAAAAAATATCGCCTTTACATCTTGGACATAGCTTGAATCCATACATTATGCCCACCTCTTTTCAAGACTACTCTATATATCAGGCCGGTGAATCCAGTATCGTCGGTTTTGTCCTGATCAATAACACCGGCCTGGAAATACCCTCCACAACCTTGTTGGCAACACTGCCAAAAGCCCAGTGGTTGAACCCGGAATAACCATGAGTTGACATCGCAACCAATGCAATATCGTTCGATTCGGCATATTTGATGATCTCATCTGCCGCTTTCCCGGTAGCTGTCTTCCAGGAAACATTCAAACCATCCATTCCGATCAGCGTTTTCATGTTTTCCAGATATCGATTGATACTCTCTCCCGTGCGGCTTAACGCCTCCTTACGAAACTGCTCCCAGTAAGGGATGAGTTCAGGAACCATTTCGCCATGAAACTCGGCAGCCTCATTGACCCTGAACAATACGGTTTCATTAGTAAAGGCGTCTGCCAGATTTATGACATACGGAATAGACGCTTCGGAAAACCTTGATCCATCCAGCAAAACCATAGTTTTCCCGTTACCATTAAGGCCATTTTTTGAGGACATGGCCTTCACCAGCAGCAACGGCACATACGATTCATGCATCACCTTATTGCTGACGCTTCCTGCATTCCATCGACTTATCCCTGTACTTCCGTGAGTTGACATCATAATCAGTCCAATCCCATTTTTTTCCGAAAAGTCCACGATCTGATTGGAAGCATCCCCTGTGGTGACAATCGGCTTTGCCTTTATTCCGATTGCCTGCAACTCATCTGTCTTTTCCCCAAGATATTCACAGATGCAATGCTCTGCTCCTTTATTCGGACAAACCGAAAAAAGCACCACTTCATTGTCCAGTTTGCCGGCAATCTTTTTAACATATGGGATGACCTTTTCAGCTAATTCCGAACCGTCCAGTGTGACCAGTATCTTGTTCAACAAATTCCCTTTCCCTCACGTGAATAGATTCTGCCCGTGTTTTTTGCTATGGGGGTAATTGCGGACGAATCAACAGAACCGGCTGTGACGAACTTTCCAATATCTTTGAAGTAATGCTCCCGTAGGGAATTTTCTTACTACCGATATGCCCATGAGTTGTCACCGCAATCAGCCCGATAGAATTAGCCTCGGCATATTGCGTTATGGTCTCATACGGTTTTCCTACCAGGACTGATGACGTGGCATTGACTCCCTTGTCATGCAAAGAGGTTTCCCTCGCGTTAATGTATTCTCCTGCCTTTGCCATCATCACTTGAGCGAGGTCATCTTCATGATCTTTCAGGGCAACTCCTGCGGCATAGCTGGCAACCGGAATCGGGGGAGTTATCAGCGGTTGCACAACTTGTATTGGGAAGACCCGGCTTTCAAATGCGGTAGCCAATTGCTCCACGTATGGCATCACACTTTCCGCCAGAGGTGACCCGTCCAGAGGAACAAGGATCGACCGGAAGGTCCGATCAGCGACCAGCTCTCCCGAGGCCACAGCCCTTATCAGCAGCACCGGAATTGGCGATTGCTGCATGACTTTGGCGGCAATACTTCCCACCGTCCAAATCCCTGGGCCGCTGGTCCCATGTGTGCATATGATAATCAATCCAATATCATTTTCTTCGGCAAACTGCAGTATTGCATTAGACGCACTATCCCGAACAACCGCTGTATTTGACTTGACCCATTCAATGCCGAGTTCCTCTGATTTCTTATCCAGATATGATCTGAACGGATATTCAAATCGATCGCCCTCTTCCAGCGCTGTAAACAGGGTCACATCGCTCCCGAATTTCCTGGCCAGATGTTCGGCAAAAGGCAGGGCCTTTTCGGCTGTCTGAGAACCATCCAGTGGGACGAGTATCTTCTGAAACATTTCTCCCTCCTTAGATTTTTTTAACTGTGGTGTTGAGATCTCACCTCAACAGCGTAGCCTTTCTCCTTCAGTTCGTTTACAATAGCGGTGGCATTCTCCGTATTCAGGTGGATTATGCAATCTTCTTTCTTCGTTCCGGGAGGAGTTACGTGGAATAAGGATTGCACCCCAACCCCCTGCCCGATAATAATGCTCAACACATCCTTGATATCCCCGGTTTTAGCCGGTTCAAATAAATGAAGCCGTACCCCCATTTGGCCAAAACCCAGAATACTGGTAGTAATCTTGTATATGTCCCTGCCCACGGCTATACCAACCAGCTTATCCGGCTTGTTCCTATCGACCACCAGCAATGTGCCTATCCTCCGGTCCTGCGCTTTATTAAGGGCTGCTTCCACCGTCATATCATCATCAATAGTGACAAGAGCCTTTTCCATAACGTTTTTTACCTTCATCTTACAAACCAGGAAATGGAATTCACGAACAGTTAGAGATCCGGAGGGAGATACTATTGCATCTCTGATTCTATTTCTGGTGACCAACCCGACCAGTTTCCCGTGATCCACAACCGGCAAACGGCGGATTTTATTATCTTTCATGAGCTTCTCTGCATCGTTGAGAAAAGCGTTGCTGCTGACAGTGATAAGCCTGGTATTCATATAGTCCCGGATGTACATTTAACCTCTCCTTTGAGGGCTTCACTCGAGTTGTGGATCGAGACTGGAATTATGGAAATTTTGTTCACCCTCAAAAAAACTTTCGGAGGGGAAAATCCAGAAGGGATTTTCCCCGGCCTATGTCCGGATACTTCTATGACACAACTTCAGGAAACCCTTGCAAGTTCAGGGGTATTTTTGAACTTTGACTCGTTTTGTTTGGTCAGAACGACGACTGCCAGCGCCGGGCTTTCATAAAGCAAATTATCAAGTGTCAGAATCCCAAATAGTTTTCCATTCTGTACTACCGGCATATATTGCGACTCGTGTTTTGCCATGATTTTGGCAGCATCGATTATGTCGGCTCCGGGAGAAATCTTTGGCAGGCCATTATGCATGAGGGCTCCGGCTGACTGCCGTTTGGGACTATGATTGGCCGAGGCAATACAGTCAATAATATCCTCTCTGGTTACTACTCCCCTGTACTTGCCATTCTCACAAACGGTTATTATTTCAGCCTTGCAATTTCTCATCTTGCGTGCAATATCTATGATTGAAGTAGTCGGTGTCACAGAGAAAACATCTCTTTGCATAACTTCACTAACTTTCGACATTTTTCACTCCTCAATAGTCCTTAAGAATAATCAAGCGGAGAGATGAAGTTTGACCCGTGCGGAATTATCAAGAAGCAACATGCAGTCCCGGGCCAGGGCCTCCGGGTTATCGATTATAGACCCGTAAGGCTCCTTTTCCGGCGGCTCGCTGCTGAGCACCATTTCTCTCCACAAAGCGCTCGCAGGACGATCCAATCCCCTTCTGTTCAGTTCCTGTATTATTCCCAGAACTTCTTTCTCTTTCCCTAATTTCACCGCATGCTCGACTTCGATCTTTATAACCACTTTTTCTCTCCTTTTCTTCTTATTTAATTCTTATGAGTTTGATTAAAAAAATATATTGCCCACCACGGTATTTCATACCTCATCCAGCCGACTTTTTCCGGGAAACTCAGAACTAGATATGCATTGAGAGTATCGTTCATTAGCTTTTTCTACCTTGATTCTTTTGATACTTATATCCGGGTAAACTCTGATAAACTCCCTTCCCCCATCTACCGCAAATCATGCATTTATACTTTCTGCTCCCTTTCCATGCCCACTTATATTAGGAGATTTTTATGCGTGTGGTGCTCAGGCTGCGATCTCAGTCCACCCTTCGTCTGGAGAGATTCCGGATAACTTCTCTCGCCTGAGCACCAAATTAAGATTAGTACTTTTGGGCTATTTCCCACATCCGCTGTCAGGCCTGTTCTAAAATGGTGGTACCGCCGGGATTTTCCTGCCATTTCTGCGGACGTTGCGTCGGGGACTTTGCCCTGATTCACTAAGCATAATCTACGCCATTTTGTAAGCATGTTCCCAAGTCTCAATACAATGTGCTAATATAATCTCAAAATCATGAATGTCACCAGGATTCTCATTGCTGATGATCATCCTGTTTTTCGAGATGGTATCCGAAAGCTTCTCGAAGAGCAGGAAGAGTTGCAGGTAATAGGCCAGGCTGATGATGGTGAAGACGCTGTCAGGTTGGCCCGCGAGTTGAAACCCGACTTGGTCATCATGGATATCATCATGCCTGAACTCAACGGGATTGATGCAACCAGGCAAATAAAGGAATCCCTTCCGGGCACAGCTATTCTTTTACTCAGCGGATACAATTATGAATCATATGTTCTGGCTGCGCTTCGAGCCGGTGCAGCCGGGTTTTTATCCAAAGGTGCGCGCAGCAAAGAATTGCTTGACGCCATAAAAGCAATCCAGTCAGGTGAGCCGGTTTTGGATCAGTCGGTTGCGTACAAAATACTCACACGCATGGTGTCTGCCAATGATCCCGATGCGACCCCCGTCTTAGAGGAGTTGCATGAAAGGGAACTGGAAGTCCTCAAACTGGCAGCTAAAGGCATGACCAATCGAGCAATTGCAGAAGAACTCTTCATCAGTGACCGTACTGTGCAAAGCCATTTTTCCAATATCTTCCGCAAGCTCAATGTCAGTTCTCGTACCGAAGCGGTGCTTCGTGCCCTGAAAGAAGGCTGGCTTTCACCGGGAGATTTACCCTAGTTTACCGGTCAGATAACAGGAGCACCTGTCCGGCGAGCTGGGAAAAGATTAATGCATTAATTTCAGGAAATGACAACTACAATTAGAAACCCCCACTTATGGGCAATTGCTGCCCTGACAACCCTGGTTGGACTTGGCTATTATGGTGAGCAGGTCGGATTCGGCAACGAGTTCTTCAGTTCGGACTACACCCATGACCTGCATCGCGGATTGCTCCTGATTCCCATGCTTTATGCTGCTGCCATCTTTCGTCTCAGGGGCGCTGTGGTTTTATCTGTAATCGCTTTCTGCATCGTGATACCGCGGGGCCTTATGATCACTGAAAACCCCGATCCCTTGCTGCGGCCCATTGTGGTCATGATAATCGCCAGTATAGCCGCTCTTCTGCTCGGAATCGAACGCGGTCGAAGCCAGCGCCTGGCTGCCGAAATGGTCCAACGGCAACGGGCGGAGCATAAAATCCGACACATCAATTCGGTATTGCATGCTATTCGCAGTGTCAATGAACTAATCGTTCAGGAAAAGGACCGGGATCAGTTGCTTCGGAGCGTTGGCGAAAGCCTGATCCAAACACGCGGTTATTATAATGCCTGGGTTGCTCTTCTCGACGATTCCGCCAAATTTGCAGCCAGCGCCGAGGCCGGTCTGGGAGAGAAATTTTCGGCCATGCTTAATAAAATGGGGGGTGGCGAACTGACGTCATGTGGCCGGCAGGCCCTTTCCCAGCCGGGCGTAGTGATAATTAACGACCCATCTATTACCTGCATTGATTGTCCGTTATCAGCCGATTACGGCGGCAGAGGGGCCATGACAATAAGGCTGGAATATGAAGGAAAAGTCTATGGCCTGCTGTCCGTTTCCATCCCGGCAGATCTTATTGGTGAGGAAGATGAACAGAACCTGTTCAGCGAGGTGGCTTCAGATATCGCCTTTGCTTTGCACGATATTGAACTGGAAGAGGAGCGCGATCAGGCACAGAAGAACCTGCGCTTTGAAAGGGAGCAGCTCATCTCCATTTTCGACGGCATGGATGAGGTTGTTTACGTTGCCGACCCCGAAACCTATGAAATGCTGTATATGAACGGAAAAGCCAAAAGCCAGTGGGGAGACGGGGTTGGGCAGAAATGTCATCGTGTTCTACAGGACCTCGATTCGCCCTGCCCGTTTTGCACCAACGACCGCATATTCGGCCCGGGCCTGGGCGAACCTTACATCTGGGAATTTCAGAATACCGTCAACCAACGCTGGTACCGCTGTATCGACAAGGCCATACGCTGGCCGGACGATCGGATGGTACGCATGGAGATAGCCATCGATTTCACCAGTTCAAAGGAAGCGGAGGAGAAAATCCGCAAACTGAACGCTGAACTTGAACAGCGAGTGGTGGAGCGTACCGCCGAGCTTGTTGCCACCAACAAGGAACTGGAAGCCTTCAGTTATTCGGTGTCTCATGACCTTCGGGCTCCCTTGCGCAGTATCGATGGATTTGGGCAGGCGTTGCTGGAAGACTACAATGATAGATTGGATGAACAGGGTAAGGATTATCTGCAACGCATGCGCGCAGCCAGCCAGAAAATGGGGAACCTCATTGATGACCTTTTGGGGCTTTCCCGCGTTACCCGTAGCGAGATGCACCGGGAGACGGTCAACCTCAGCCAGGTAGTGCAAAGAATTGCCGCGGAGTTACGACAACTCGAACCGGAACGGCAAATCGAATTTGATATTGCCGAAGGAGTGGCAGCTTATGGGGATGCCCACCTGCTGTACGTGGCGCTGGAAAACCTGGTGGAAAACGCCTGGAAATTTACCCGAAAACACCCCGCCGCCAGAGTGGAATTCGGGATGACCGAAAACGAAGGCAGGCAAGCCTATTTCGTACGCGATGACGGGGTAGGCTTTGATATGGCCTACGCTGGTAAACTGTTTGGGGCTTTTCAGCGCCTGCATGATATGAGAGAATTTGAGGGAACCGGCATTGGCCTTGCCACGGTGCAGCGGATCATCCACCGTCACGGAGGCCAGGTATGGGCCGAAGGAGCGCCGGGAAAAGGGGCTACATTCTACTTCACGTTGAAGTAAAACAAGGAGGGTTATGAAAAACAAAATCATATTGCTCGTGGAAGACAATCCTGACGATGAGGAACTGACAATTCGAGCGCTGAACAAAAACAACATTATGAATGAGGTAGTGGTGGCGCGTGACGGGGCCGAAGCTCTCGATTACCTCTTCGGAAAGGGAAAGTATGAAGGCCGCGATTTGAACTTAATGCCCGAAGTTATTTTGCTGGACCTGAAACTGCCCAAAGTGGATGGACTTGAAGTCCTCAGGCAGCTTCGCAGCAATGAGCTGACAATGTCCCTGCCGGTGGTGGTGCTGACATCTTCAAAAGAAGAAAGAGATCTTATAGAAAGCTACCGGCTGGGGGCCAACAGCTATGTTCGCAAACCGGTTGATTTCAGCCAGTTTACCGAGGCTGTGCGGCAATTGGGATTATACTGGCTGGTTCTCAACGAAACACTACCAACAAGAAAATAGGCAGCCTGAATGGATAAAGGACTCCGCGCACTCCTGGTTGAAGATTCGGAAGACGATGCTCTGTTGCTGACCCGTGAGCTGCGGCGAGGGGGCTACGAGCCACTTGTGGAACGGGTAGATACTGCCGAAGCAATGGCAGCAGCATTGGACAGGCAGGCATGGGATATCGTTATCTGCGATTACGTTATGCCGCATTTCAGCGCACCCGACGCTTTGAGTTTGCTCGAAGAAAGAGATCTTGATCTGCCATTTATCATAGTATCAGGAGCTATCGGTGAAGAAGCTGCGGTGAAAGCCTTAAATGTTGGTGTAAAAGCCGGTGCGCAGGATTTCATAATGAAAAACCGCCTCGCAAGGCTTGTCCCGGCCATCGAGCGAGAGCTGCGTGAATTCGGTGAACACCAGGAACGCATACAGGCTGAGGAAGCCCTGCGCCAGAGTGAGGCCCGGTATCGGGCCCTGTTCGATAATACCAGCGATAGCATCGTTGTCCGGGACCTCGAAGGCAACATAATCATGGCTAACAATGCAATGGCAGATCTGACCGGCTATGCGATTGATGCCCTGATGAAAATGAATATCTCACATTTATTCTCATCATCGAGTTTTGAAAATATCATGGAAAAGCAGGATGATCTGCTTAATGAAGATGAAGATACCAGTGGCGAACGTTACGAAATAACCTTAATCCAGCATGACAAATCCGAGCGGATTGTTGAATCGAGAATCAGCCTGCTAACTGATGATGGGCAAACTAACCTTGTTTTGGCAACGATGAGAGATGTAACAAGTGAAAGAAGAGCCAGAGATGCTATTCGTGCCTATGCTCTTCAAATTACTCAGGCACAGGAGGCAGAACGCAAACGTATTGCCCGTGAATTGCATGATGAGACAATACAGGATTTGGCCGGCATAGGAATGACTGTAGATTCGTTAATGAATATGCACTCTTTCTCTTCCAAAGACGATTTAAATCGTTTAGAAGATCTGCGCAACAGTATTGACGGTGCGCTGCAGAGGCTGCGTTATCTCACTCAAGATTTACGCCCTCCAATGCTGGAAGCGCTAGGATTGATAGAGTCTTTGCAATGGTTGATTGATAACCTGAGAGTGAAATCCGGTATAGATGCTACTCTTGAGGTGACAGGTGAATATTATCGTTTCCCTCCCGATACTGAAGTAATGTTATTCCGTATTGCACAAGAAGCATTGAACAACGTTCGAAAGCATTCCAGAGCTAATGAAGCTACAGTGAAAATGGAATTCATGCCTCAAAAAACGATACTGAGTATCAGGGATAATGGCCAGGGGTTTAAATTGAACGAGAAAGTTGGTGACGAGTATTCTGATCTGTCTAAGCTGGGTTTAATCGGAATGCAGGAACGGGCACGATTACTCGGCGGCACTCTTATGATAGAATCGGAAATCGGCAAAGGCACAACCGTAGCGGTAGAAATCCAGGGAACCTGAATTCCATCCTATACCTAACGTTGGGAGTGGTACAACAATAGGGGGCAGGTCAATCGTGCCGGAACGTGAAGAATGTCTAAACGATTCCACCCATGAAAACTCCAAGTGATT
>CAZJQZ010000044.1:0-17085 GCA_964548045.1 uncultured Dehalococcoidia bacterium
TGATAATGGGGGATAGATGCGTCCCTGCTCAAGATCGCTCTCCGACACTTCATGTGCCAGTACCTTTGCAGCAGCAAAGAACATCTCATCAATAACGCGGGTTGCCTCACAGGCAATGACACCCAGCCCCACTCCGGGGAAAATATAGGCATTATTCCCCTGACTGGGAATATATGTTTTCCCTTCAAAATCTACAGGGGCGAAGGGGCTGCCGCTGGCAAAAATGGCTCTTCCTCCGGTATACTTGTAAGCCTCTTCAGCAGTACATTCGGCTCTTGAGGTCGGGTTTGATAAGGGGAAAATAATCGGTCTCTCATTGAACCTGGCCATTGCTTCCAGGATGGGTTTGGTGAATGTGCCGGGTTGCCCCGAGGCCCCAATGATTATCTGGGGCCTGATCGACTCGATGGCAGAGAGCAAATCTTGATGTGACTCATGTTCATGGGCATAGGGAAGTTTTTGTGCATTTAGATTTGACCTGTCTTTGACAACCAGCCCTTTGGAATCAACAAACCAGCACCGTTTGCGGGCTTCTTCTTCAGAGAGTCCGCTTGATACTATAGCAGAGACAATCATATTCGCTGTTCCAATCCCTGCCTCACCGGCCCCCAAAATCATAATTTTATGATCTTTAATGTCATCCCCGGTAATTCGCCATGCTGAGCGCACTCCTGCCAGGATTGCTGCTCCGGTTCCCTGGATGTCATCATCAAAGAGGCAGGCCCGATCCCTGTACTTGCTCAACAGTTGGAAGGCATTGGCATTGCCAAAATCTTCAAGCTGGATAAGGGCGTGGGGATAGCATTCCTGTACAGCCATGATGAATTCTTCAATAAAATCATCGTATGCCTGCCCTGTAAGCCGTTGTTGTTTTAGCCCGATGTAGAGGGAGTCATTAAGCAAGGATTCATTGTTGGTTCCCACATCCAGCGTTATAGGGAGGGAAAGTGATGGATGAACGCCGGCACAGGCGGTATAGAGCTCAAGCTTTCCCACCGGGATGCCCATGCCGCTGGCCCCCAGATCTCCCAGCCCCAGGATGCGTTCTCCATCGGTGACCACAATCAGACGAATATCCTCGTATGGCCAGTTGCGCAGGATATCGATGATCCGGCCCCGGTCATTTACAGAAATGAATAATCCGCGTGATCTCTGATAGATATGCCCGTATCGTTGACATGCCTGTCCCACCGTCGGTGTATAAATAATTGGCATCATCTCTTCAATGTTATCCATCACCACGCGATAGAACAGAGTCTTGTTTCTTTCATGGAGGGCCATCATGTGGATGTACTTTTCCAGATCAGATGATTTATTATGGAAGTTCTCCAGCACGCGCATTACCTGCTCTTGCTGCGTATGAACATGTGGTGGCAACAGTCCCCGCAGGCCAAAGGCATCCCTCTCTTCTTCGGTGAACGACGTTCCTTTGTTTAAGTCACGATTGCGGAGCAATGCGATACCGGTAGGAAAATTCTCTGGGATACCGTGTTCTTTTTGCATTTTACTTTTACGGGGCATAAATCACTTTTGGGTGTGTGCCAGAGAATTACAGTTTGTCGGGGGTAATATAATCTCCGTGCTTTTCCTTTGCATCCAGCAGTCTTTGCCTTTGAGCTTCCAGTGCTTCAAACACTTGAGCAGGTGTATCGGTGACCTGCGTTTCGTAGATTTTCCTGATCCGGTTGAGCTTGGCAAGGTGTTCCGGCACCCGTACCGTAAACTGTTTGCTGTAGGCTTCCTGAGTGTAATCATATCCAAGGACTGCCTTGAAGAGCGGGACAAGGTCTTCGTATTTTGGTATCCGGCCGGTAGGGGTTTCGATCGCTTCAATTTCGTCATTCACGCGAAGCTCCATCCACTTGAACCAGACTTGCTTATCGGTCTTTTTATTCAGCAGATTCCATGTTTCTTTATCCCTGATGAAGTAATTCACTGAGAAGATGTGGGGAGGCTGTTTTAGATTCCGGCCAAAATCCAGATTATTCTGAATGTATTTCCCGATGGAAACAGACAGGAAATCAAGATTAGACATGGGGTTGAATGCTCTGACTCCTTCCTTGCCTAGGGTTGCGGCGGTAGTCTCCGATTCGATCGAGGCACCCTTGGTAATAATTCCGTGGGTCCAGTCGAAAGCTTCTTCCACCGGAACACAGGTGTCTGAATCCCTGCCTCCATAGACAATCCCTTTCACTGCTACACCATTGGGATCGTCCAGTGCCGGATCCAAATTCGGCAGGTTGTGAAGATCGAGCGTGAATCGGGCATTGGGATGAGAGCAGGGAATTCTTTTACCGCTGGCATCCGTCTTTCCTTCGAACCATTCACCAGAGTGATTAATACCCGTTTGAGGTGTTTCGGTATCCATTTCATTCCAGTATGGCTTCCCATCCTTCGAAATCAGAATATTTGAGAAAATGATCTCGGCGGGATTATGGAGTATGTTCCATTGAATTGAATCGTCCTGGGAATTGACGCCCTGGATTATCCCGAACATGCCTTTCTCCACGTTTACCGCCCTGACTCGACCATCTATATTCCTGAGATAGGCAATATCATCGCCGACAATACTTCCCTGTTCAAGCATGGCCGTGGAGGTCTTGCCGCACATGGAAGGATACGCCCCGGTGAAATAGGTTACTCTGTCATTTGGCCCATGGACTCCCATAACCAGCATGTGCTCGGTCAGCCAGTTTTCCTGGGAAGCACGGTTGATGGCTAGGCGCATAGCCAGTTTCTTCAACCCGATGGTGTTGCCTCCGTACTGGGTGTTGGTAGCGTAGACAGTATCATTGGTTATGTCGATGTAGATTCTGCGCTTGTCTAGATTTTTGGATACATTTCTCTCGTCGAGTTCGCCCTGAGAATGGACAAACTTGAAAAACCTTGCATCCGGTCCTTCCCTGATAAATTCTTCGTAGCCCGAACGGTAGAGCAGGTCTTCACTGTGGGCTACGTAGGAGGAATCAGTTAATTGCACGCACGGGATGGAAAAGCCAGAGTTAACAGGGCCCAGGCAGAAAAAACGCACGTACAGTTCCTTCCCCTTCATCATACCCTTTAGTATTTCATGAACCTCGTTGTATCCTTCCTCCCTGTCTCTGGTGCTGATGGATGAACCCAGATCAACTCCTTTGGGAACCAGAATATTTGTGTGCTCCTTGTCCCGTCCCTGATCGCCGTAGGCATCAAAATGGACGGTATGGCCCTCGATAACAAGCTTGCGTTCCTCTCCGTTCTTTATGGCCGCATCGCGGATATACCGGATATCTTCAGGTGCATCGGTGCAGACAAAGACCTTGTCAGGATTACATAACTCGATATACTTGTCAAGGAATTCATTGAGGCCGGGATTGTTTATTCTGGCGATTTTCTGATACCCGTCTTCTCCCAGCCTGGTCTTGAGCATATCTGTCATATCTATCCTCTTCTCATTCACAATTATGGCCTGCAATCATAAACCAATAGTAATACCATGTACCAGTCAGCACAATGGCAAAAACACGCAAACCCCGATTTTTTGCTCGATATCCTATCTGATAAGAGCTATAATATGGCTCGATAGAAGATGGATTGAAATGAACTGGAAGACGCTCGAAGAAGCAAAAACAAAACTTGCCTCAGAAGAGGGAACTGTTTTCAAAGACTGGGGAGGCAGAAACAGTGTTGCTCTCATCTATCCAAATTCTTATTTCTTGGGCATGTCCAACCTCGGGTTCCAGTCTCTTTACGGATTGCTGAACCGGTACGATCAAATCGTCTGCGAAAGAGTATTCATGGAAGGACTCGAGCCCGTTTCGCTGGAATCTCAAAGACCGCTGGGTGACTTCGATGTTCTTGCCTTCTCTTTTTCCTACGAACATGATTATTTTAACGCTGTACGCCTATTGAAATCAAGTGGTATCCCTGCTTTTGCTGTAGATCGTGACGAACGGCATCCGCTAATAATCGCCGGAGGCGCTGCGGTGACGGCAAATCCAGAACCCCTGATCTCAATTATCGACTGTTTTGCCGTTGGCGAGGGAGAGGCTATTTTGCCTCAGGCGGCCACGGTATTGCTCGATGGCATGGAATCTCCCCGTCATGAATTGCTTACTGAACTGGCCAGAGTGCCGGGCTTGTATGTTCCTGCTGCCGGTAACAATCCGGTTCGTCAGTTCGCGGCAGATATCGGAAGCTTTCCCACCGGATCGGTGGTACTCACTCCTGATACCGAATTGGGCGAGATGTACCTGATGGAGATCGCCCGCGGTTGTGCGCATGGGTGCCGTTTCTGTCTGGCCGGCTATCACTTTCGCCCCATGCGATATCGTCCGGTGGAGCAATTGCTTCAACAGGCCGAACAGGGGCTGCAATCACGCCAGCGAATCGGACTGATAAGCGCCGCTATCTCCGATCATCCCCAAATCGATGATTTGATTACCGGGTTGAGAAAGATGGAAGCTGAGATATCGGTGAGCTCGGTGCGGATAAAACCTCTCTCCGATACCCTTTTGCAGGGGCTGGCCGAGAGCGGCACGAAAACGATCACTCTGGCCCCGGAGGCTGGCACAGAAAGACTGCGGCAGGTCATCAGTAAAGGAATCTCTGAGGATGATATTTTCAGCGCATTTCAGAGAGCGGCTGCACACAAATTCAGGCAGATCAAGCTTTATTTCATGATTGGCTTGCCGACTGAAACCGATGACGATATAGCCGCTATTGCAAAAATGGCCCGGGCAGCTAAAGATATTACGGATCGATATCGAGCGGGAACACGCCTTATCCTGAATATAACTCCTTTTGTGCCCAAAGCAGGAACTCCTTTTCAGTGGTTGCCAATGGCCAGAACCGGGGTGCTGAAACATCGAGCAGGGTATCTGAAGAAAGAATTGACTCCCAGGGGAATTGAAGTCAAGTTGGACAGTATCGAGTGGAGTGTGGTGCAGGGGATGCTCGCTCGTGGCGATTCGCGCCTGGGCCCGGTCATTGAAAGCATGCCTAAGGTGACGCTTTCTAATTGGCGAAAAGGACTGGAGCAAGCCGGAATCGACCCTGAATCGATTCATCAGCAAATATCATTTGAAGTACCGTTGCCCTGGGCGAAGATCGATTCCGGAACAGGCACAGAAAAACTTCGGAGTGAAATGGAAAAGGCATTGTCTCGCTAAGTGCGTGGATTTGGGGAATCTTGATAGCCATGAGCGTAGGTGATAACATGGCAATAGATTTTTATTCGTTGACAGCTTTTTTAGTGGAATCCGGCGCCTGTACACGCACAAGGAAAATGAAACCTGCTATAGGAGCAAAATGAGCGAAGCATTCGATTGGGCAGAGGTGGGAAGAGTAGTCGGGGTTGGTTTTGGAATGGTTTTCCTGATTCTTTCAGGGCTGGCCGTGATTCTGGGAATAATTGGTATTGCAATTCGCAAGATGGAGAAGAGATTTGGCTTGAGGGAGGAGACGGATTGAAGAGGGTTTTGTAGGGGCTAAGGAGAGGGATTTAGCAGTTGGATAGCTTAATCGAGACAGGTTTCAGTGCCATTGGCTGGGATGATGTGCTAATGATCGCCATTGGCATTTTGCTGGTTTTCCTGGGTATTACCAGAAAGTGGGAGCCACTTTTGCTGGTCCCGATTGGGTTTAGCATAGTCTTGGTCAACCTCCCTCTGGGAGGGCTGATGGATAGTACTGGTGGAGACCTGCTGGATAAAGATTCGGAAGCTGTCGGGCTGATAGCTTACATTTTCAAAGGAGGAATTCAAACTGAGATTATACCCCCCCTTATTTTCCTTGGACTGGGTGCCATGACTGATTTCGAATCCCTCATTGCCAATCCCAAAACTCTGCTCCTCGGCGCGGCGGGGCAATTTGGGGTCTATGCCACGTTGCTCATAGCCGTGCTTTTAGGGTCCGGATGGCTGGGAATAACTGATTGGGGAATCAAAGAGGCGTGTTCCATCGGGATAGTCGGTGGGGCTGATGGGCCAACGACCGTCTATCTCAGCGATCAACTGGCCCCGCATCTGATGGGAACCGTGGCAGTAGCAGCTTATATTTATATGGCAATGGTTCCTATCATTCAGCCCCCCATAATCAGGCTCTGTACCACCAAAAAGGAAAGGCAGATATACATGAAGCCGATGGCGAGGGAGGTCTCTCATAAGGAAAAAATCTTCTTCCCTTTTATAGGGGCCATTGTCATTATTTTGCTTGTTCCCAAATCAGCGCCACTTATCGGGTGTTTTATGTTTGGGAATCTGCTCCATGTATCCGGTGTTACCGATAGGCTGGCCAAGACGGCCAGCGGGGCATTAATGGATATACTGACCGTATTCCTCGGGCTCTCTATTGGCGGGATAATGACTGCGGATAATTTCCTCAATCTCGATTCAATACTGGCCTTTGTGTTGGGTATATTCGGTTTTGCCAGCGCCACCGCATTTGGGGTGCTGGTTGCCAAACTTATGAACAGATTTTCCCGGGAGCCCATTAACCCGATGATCGGAGCGGCGGGAGTATCGGCAGTGCCAATGTCTGCCAGGGTGGTGCAAATAATGGGGCAAAAGGAGAACCCTCATAACTTCCTGTTAATGCATGCCATGGGGCCAAATGTCGCTGGGGTAATCGGAACTGCCACGGCTGCAGGGATATTCTTGAGCATGGTGGGGTAGTTTTATGAAGATGGATATTGAACAAAACTTTCGAAACGTAACTGATCGCATTGCCCTGGCATGTGAGCGGGCAGGCAGATCGCCGGATGAGGTAACCCTGGTTGCCATCACCAAGACCCATGATGCTGCCACTGTTCGAGCCGCTTTTGAAGTTGGGCTTCGTCATTTCGGAGAGAACCGGATTCAGGAAGCCGGAAGCAAGCTGGCGGAACTGGAAGATGTGAAAAGTCAGTCAACCTGGCATATGGTTGGCCACCTGCAAACCAACAAAGTAAAGACAGCCGTGGAGCTTTTTGATATAATCCAGAGCGTCGATTCGGTGAAGCTTGCCGATTTCCTGAGCCGCAACACTCACAAGCCGTTGCCGATATTTCTGGAAGTGAATATAGGAGAAGAAGAATCCAAGAGCGGATTCAGCGTTGCCGAGATTTCACAATCGGTGAGCGAGATAGGGAAAATGCAAAACCTGGAAGTCAGAGGGCTGATGACCGTAGCTCCCTGGGTGAGTGACCCGGAGGAGGTAAGGCCGGTCTTCCGTCAACTGAGAGAGCTGCGGGATTCGCTGGGACTGGCCGAACTTTCCATGGGCATGACCGACGATTTCGAAGTGGCTATCGAAGAGGGGGCCACATCGGTGCGAGTTGGCCGGGCGATTTTTGGAAAGCGGAGGGCATGAATTATGAAAATCGCATTCATCGGCGCGGGGGTGATGGCGGAAGCGATCATTTCCGGCATTATCAGTAATGGCCTGGCCAAACCGGATGATATCACCGCCAGCGATATTTCCCAGATTCGTTTAGCAGAACTGGGAAGTCGATATGGGTTGCAAACCACCTCGAGTAATCAGGAAGCTGTCAAGGGTAAGGATATTGCGGTGCTTTCCGTAAAACCCCAGGTGTTCAAGTCTATTGCCGATGACCTGCGAGGGAGGCTGGATTACGAACAGCTTGTCCTTTCCATCATGGCCGGGATCAAGATTGATACCATTAACATGCTTTTAACGCACAAGTCTATCGTGAGAGTGATGCCCAACACCCCGGCTCAAATTGGCGAAGGGATCAGCGTCTGGGCCGCTACCGATTCGGTTCGGCAACCGCAGAAAGATGTGGTACAATCCGTTCTGGCAGCACTGGGAAAAGAGATTTACGTTGACGATGAAAAGTATATCGACATGGCCACAGCCATCAGCGGAAGCGGCCCGGCTTATGTATTCATGATACTTGAATCACTGATAGATGCAGGGGTACATATCGGATTGCCCCGTCAGACTGCAGCGGAACTTGTGATGCAAACCATGCTGGGATCAATTCGCTTCGCTCAGGGAAGCGGAAAGCACCTGGCGGAACTCAGGGATATGGTCACCTCTCCGGGGGGAACGACCGCCGAAGGCCTGCTCAAATTGGAGGAAGGCGAATTGAGGGCAGTGCTCACTCAGGCAGTTGTAGCTGCATACGAGAAAGCTCAGAGTTTGGGGAAGGAGTAGAAATGAGCGCAATCGCCACCTTTATTGAGATACTCTGCACGGTGCTTACCATTGCTATTTTCATCAGGGCTATCCTGTCCTGGTTTCCCACCAGTTCGAACAACCGGTTTGTGTTTCTGCTGTATCAGGTAACCGACCCTATTATGAACCCGCTCCGCAGACTCATCCCGCCAATTGGCGGCACGATCGATATCACCCCAATAATAGCTATCGTGCTGTTGCAGGTTATTGCTGCGTATGCTGGCCAGCTGGCGTAGCCTGACCTTTCTCCCATACCACCTCACCACCGATGATGGTCTTCTCTACCGTGATATTTTTGATTTCCTCGTATGGCACTGTCGTGGGATCGGCGCTGAGCATGGCTAAATCGGCCAGCTTGCCTTTCGTGACGCTTCCTTTGATATCATCCTGAAACGAAGCATACGCTCCACCCATCGTGTACATCCAGAGGGCTTGTGCTGGAATGATAGTTTCTTCAGGGGAGAGAACATCTCCGCTTTGAGCTTTGCGTGTCACAGCCGCGTAAATTCCGGTAAGCGGATTTAACGGGATCACCGGCGCATCGGAACTGGCAGCACTCAAAATTTCGTTTCGATACCATGCCCCCATCCGATAAAGCCAAGGCAACTTCTCCGGGGCCACATCCGCGAGATATCTTTCTCCATTGTGATAAAGGAAGGCAGGTTGTGTTATCACCATTGCCCCGGTTTTTTTGAGCCTTTCCAGTAGATAATCGGGGCATTCGGAACAGTGCTCGATCCGATGACGATGATCATCTATCGGGATTGCGTCCAACGCATACTCCAGGGCGGTGATGGCAGCTTCAACGGTGGTATCCTCAATGGCGTGAATGGCAACCTGAAATCCGGCGCTGTGGGCGGAGAGCACCATGTCGTTCAGTATTTGTTGCGAGGGATTGAGAGACCCGCTGATCTCATCGATGACGATCTTCATTGCACCCAGACGCAAATTTTCATCGTTCAAATTCTGAATCTCCCGGAACTGTTCAAGCGAACCAAAACTGAACATCATTGCCACCCGTGGCTGGAGCATCCCGCTACTTTTGATTCGTTTCAGATGTTCCCATTGAGCAGGTTCATTATGAACGGTTGCATCCTGCAGGGAAGTGATACCGGCTTCAAGTAAAAGCTGATTGGCCTGGCGCGCTCCTTCGTTAAACTCCTCTTCAGATGGAGGCGGGACAACCTGTTTGCTCAAATACGCGTTCATTCCAAAGAGGAGACCGGTGGGTTCGCCGGTTCCAATCTCACGATCAATGAGTCCGCCGGGAGGATCGGGGGTCTCCGCAGAGATACCGGCAAGAGCAAGCCCCTGACTGTTGAGGACGCTGGCATAGCGGGTGCGATGAGCCAGTTTGACCGGATGGACCGGGGCGGCTTTGTCCAAATCCCATCGATTGGGATGGCGGCCTTCCTCAAGATAGAATTTGTTGTATTCTGAACCTTTGACCCATGTGCCTGCCGGCAACTGAACTGCCTTTTCGGCGATCAATCGCTGAATATCCACGATAGAGGAAACGGCGGACGGGCTGCAATCCAGACTGAGCAGGCTGGAGATTACCGAGAAAATGTGCATGTGGGCATCGTGGAAACCGGGGATAACCGTCTTGCCTTCGCAATCGATAAGCTTCGTTCGATCTTTTCTGAAAGCTTCTCGGTCCTCATTATTCCCGACACCGATGATTCGACCGTTTCCAATGGCTACCATCCGGGCATGAGGATTGGAAGGGTCAACGGTGATCACGTTAGCGTTGAAGAGAATGAGATCGGCTTCTGTTTTGCTCATAGCAATTTTAGGGTACCATTCGGGGGCACTGCAATCAATGTTTGAACAAAGGGGGCTAGAGGGATTTGACGATAAGCTCAGCTACCTTATCCAGTATCTGGTGGGCCACTTCCGATTTGGACATCAGCGGCAGGTCATCCTGATTTCCGCTCTTATCGATGATAGTAACTTTGTTAGTATCCGTGCCGAACCCGCTATCTTCTGCTGTGATATCGTTGGCGACTATGAGGTCCAATCCCTTCGATTCCAGCTTTCCTCTGGCATTTTCCAGCAGATTCTGGCTTTCGGCGGCAAATCCAACTTTGAGCAGATTGCCGGAAACCTCACCGATGATATCGGAGGTTTTGGCCAGTTCGAGGGTTAGTCCTTCATCTTTGCGTTTGATCTTGTCTCCTGCGATCTCCTGCGGGCGATAGTCGGCCACAGCGGCAGCCATTATCAGCGCATCAGCGTTGCTTGTCTGTTCGAGTACGGCCTTCCTCATCTCCTGTGCCGTTTGGGCCTTCACGGTTTCTACTCCCAACGGGGGATGGACACTGGTCGAGGCGTTGATGAGGGTTACTCCCGCTCCCCTGTCCCGGGCCGCTTCGGCGATGGCTGCCCCCATTTTCCCCGAAGAGTAATTCCCGATGTAGCGCACCGGGTCAATCGGTTCCTGGGTTCCCCCGGCGGTCACTACGATTCGCTTTCCGGCCAGATCACCGGATTGTCCTAATATCTGATAAATTGCAGCCAGCAGTTCAGGCACTTCGACCAGCCTGCCCGGGCCTTCCAGCCCTGAAGCCAGCCGTCCGCTGGCCGGTCCGATTATTGTGTACCCACGAGATTGCAGCTTTGCCAGATTCTCCTGCGTAGCTTCGTTCCGGTACATTCCCACGTCCATCGCCGGTGCGATGGCGATTGGGGCTCTGGTGGAAAGAACGGTGCATTGCAGCAGGTCATCGGCGAATCCGTTGGCGATATACGCGATAGTGTTGGCGGTGGCTGGCGCTATAATTATAGCGTCGGCCCGCTCCGCCAGCGATACATGCTTGATATTGAACTCGGCAACCGGTGCCCACATATCGGTGTAGACCGGCCGATGAGTGATGCTCTGGAAAGAGAGAGGGGTTACAAATCTGGTGGCCGATTCGGTCATGATCACATCGACATTGATTCCGGCCTGGGTGAGCTTGCTGGCCAGGTCAATGGCCTTATATGCCGAGATACTGCCGGTTACGCCCAGCACGATGCATTTTCCTTCAAACATAATTCTTTCCCAGATTCCGTTCGTATATTATCCGGAGTCCGAACAGAGTCAAATAGGGGTCCACGACTTCGATAACATTCGTTTCTTTGGCCAGAAGCTCGGCGTACCCGCCGGTAGCAATTACCCTGGCCTTTGTTCCCAGTTCCTTCTGGATTCGGGATACGAGCCCTTCGATTAGTCCCACGTAGCCAAAAATGAATCCCGATTGCATGGCGGTGATGGTGTCCCTTCCGATAACGTGTTTGGGGCGGACCAGGTCCACGCGGGGGAGTTTGGCCGTGCGCTGGAAGAGCGACTCGGTGGCTGTTTTTATGCCCGGAGATATGGCTCCTCCTAGATAATCGCCCTTTTCTGAAACTACGTCAAAGGTGGTGGCGGTGCCCAGATCAATAACGATGAGAGCCCCGCCGTAGAGGTGATATCCACCCACGGCGTTGACTATCCGGTCGGGACCTACTTCGCGGGGATTATCCATCAAAATACTGACACCAGTTTTCACGCCTGCTTCCACCACAAGCGGCGAGATATTCAGGTACCGCTGGCAGAGTTCCCTGAATACAGGCACCAGCGTGGGGCTTACACTGCAAATTATTGCCCGCTTGATATCCGAAGTGCTCAAACCCTGCTGCTGAAGCAGTCCCAGGAGTATGACCGCATATTCATCTGACGATTTATAAATATCGGTTGCCAGGTCCCAATTGGTAAAAAGCTCCTCGTCCCTGAAGAGCCCCACATCTATATTTGTGTTGCCGATATCGATTGCAAGTAACATAAAATCACTTCCAGCAAGTTGAGAACATTATAACTAACTCTGCTTGAGATGACAAATCTGTGGTGGGTTCACCGATCACCCGGGATTATGTGGCAGCATCTGCCAGTCTTCCAGTAATTTCAGGGCCTTTCTGGTATCGCTGGCAACACGGGAACTATCGGAGTTATCGAACCGGTACTTGAAGAGCCAGTAAGTAAATTCATCCAGTTCCCTGAGAGTAATGGTATCGCTTCTGGGATAGTTTTTTTGCCGTTGGAAGCGCTCGAGCAGGTCTATTTCCGTGGAAGCGTATATTCGCTGAAACGCTTTGTCGCGGGAGTCGTAACGGCGAACCCTGGCATGTTCCTCTTTGTCTATTTCCATTTCAACCGCGAGTTGAAGAACCTGTTCCACGGTTATCCCATAGAAATAGTTGAGGAAGGCACGGTATTTCGCATTCCCGATGAGTTCCTTGAATTGTTTTGGCGAAATTTCTATTGGTGGTTTGCCAAACAACAGGGCGATTCTCTCTTCTTCCGGTACGAGCCCGTCGATTTCGAGGGACAAGCGTTCTGCCAGGAGAAGCCAGTCAAAAGCCTCTCCGGCAATGAGGTACTTATAGTGACGCCCGTTGAAATCCTCCTCGGGCACGGTACACAATCCGATAGCCTCAAGCAGGGCAAGGTACCAGTGCTTTCCTTCGGCGATTGATTGCTTCAAATGCTGGATTGGCTTGTTCATGCCAGGCCCTTGTTTTTTAAATATATGGTGTAACCATCAATGATGCCGGTTTGCCAGACCCTTATCATATCCTCTTCCCACTCGGGGGGGAATTGATCACAAGCATGTTCGATGACCTTTCGGCTGATCTCATGGGCACTTTCGTCATTGTTGAGAGATTCCAGAATCAGCTCGTTGTAGAACAAAGTGTTTTTCATCACTTGAGAAATGCGAGTTTCCGGGTTCAGTTTCACCCCTCCGTGAGAGTAGCAGAGAAGTTTCGGATGGAGAGATTTCAGCCTTCTCATCGTTTCCAGGCAATCTTCCATATTGAAACTCGGGGCTGCCGCAGCCGGAAGCGGGTCGGCAGTTTCCATTCCCAGCGCTTCTCCGCAGAAAAGTCCGCCGGTTTTCTGATCGAAAATGGCAATGTGGTGAGGGGCGTGGCCGGGAGCGTAGATGATCTGTAGTTCTCTATCTCCGACGGAGATGGTTTCACCATCATCGGGCACTTTTACTCGCGATTCCGGAACGGGGATGATCGGGCCATAAATGGTTTCAAAGTCCTCACCATAAGTCATCCGGGTGCTCTGGATCAAACGGGCGGGATCGATGATATGCCTGGCGCTCAAGGGGTGAGCTATTACTCTTGCCTGAGGGAACGCCTCGGCCAGCGTTCCTGTCCCTCCGCCGTGATCCATGTGGATGTGGGTAGGGATGATCCACGAAAGTTCTTTCATTCCCGCCTGTTTCATTCCTTCCCGAATTGAAGGGATGGCAGCAGAGGGGCCCGGCTCAATGAGAACGCCTCTGTCTGAATCGATGAGATATACCGAAAAGATAAGTCCCGTGCCGGGCACCGGTGTTTCGAGTCGATATGTCTTTTCGGCAACTTCCTCTATTTGCATTGCTGGTCTCTGGCGAATCAGGATAACAATATATTATAGCTCTTTGCGAGTATCGATGTCATGACCTGTATGAAGTTTCTTTGGCGGGCCGGTTGTGATAGCCTAATTAGTGGGAGAGAAAATCTAAGACTGGCATTATTGAACAAGAGGAATTTTGCATGCCTAAACAAAAGGCTTACGTAAACTACAACAAGTGTGATCCTGAATTATGTCCTGATGGCATTTGCCTTGCGGCTAAAGAGTGTGAACTGGGGATACTTTATCAGGATAC
Organism: uncultured Dehalococcoidia bacterium; assembly: GCA_964548045.1. Lineage (GTDB taxonomy): Bacteria > Chloroflexota > Dehalococcoidia > SZUA-161 > SpSt-899 > JBGLNL01. The sequence continues at coordinate 13,842 of CAZJQZ010000044.1, forward strand.
ACCTCACGAACCACCCGAGACGACGGCTGCTCCGTGTAAGGGTTGCTTCAAGTGCCTGCTTGTCTGCCCGGCCAAAGCTATAGTGAAGATGTGACTTAGGGAACCTCTGAATAAGAGGTGACTTCGGGGGTCGGGGGGTGTCCCCCCAGCTTTACATGTCCCCCATGATCGGGGATTCAGGGAGTTGATCAGAGGCTCCTCAGTCTATTTTCCCTTGAATTGAGCTTCCCGCTTTTCCATCATGGCGGCGATGGCCTCTTTGGAATCTTCGGAGGTGATGCAGATTCCCTGACACTGTGCCGCCAGATCCAGGGACGATGAGAAATCGGTTTGCAATCCCCGGCGAAGCTGTAATTTGGAGAGCCGGACAGCAAGTGGTGGCATCTGGGCAATCTGGCCAGCCAGTGCCATCGTTTCTTTTTCAAGTTCCTCTGCCGGTACCACCCGATTGAGAATACCAGCCTTCTCCGCCTCTCTGGCGTGTATCATTTCGGCGGTAAAGATGAGTTCCGCAGCTTTCGGCAGGCCAACCACTCGAGGTAGAAGCCATACTCCGCCCGTAGCCGGAGTAAGTCCTACTCTTGTGAACCCTTCATTGAATCGGGCATTTTCCGATCCCACTCTCAGGTCACAGGCCAGAACCAGGTCGAATCCCCATGAACTGGCTGCGCCCTGTACCGATGCGATAGTGGGGATGCTCAACTCATAAAGCGGAACCATGATGCTGTGGTACAATTTGAGGAGCCCGGTGCTGATTTCCTGTGCCGTGGTGCCCAGCCGTTCCGGACCGGTATCGCTGATATCTCCGCCACCACAGAACACCTTTTCCCCTGCCGCTTTCAGCACCATCACTCGGACTTCAGTGTCCCTGCCGATATCCTCCAGCGCTGCTGCCAGTTCCCGTTCCATCACTCCGTTGATGGTGTTTTTCTTCTCCGGACGGTTCAGCGTGAGGGTGGCGATGTTGTTTTCTTTTGTCAGGATGATGGTTTCAAAATTCATTTGTTTCCTCTCTAAAGTTTTTGGGTCCGATTCGAAGGTAGAAAACTCTGGCATATGCTGTTATAAGTATTGAGCATTTGGGTTTATTTAGCGTTTCGTGCTTCGGATTTAGGATTTTCGACCCCTCGGCACCGATGATATCTGGTATTTCATCTCAGTGTCAAGTTGACTCTCGTGTGGCGTCGCCGTACAATCGAAATATGAAGGAAGCACACGGGGAGAAACCGGGTGTGTTATTATACCTGTACCAAAGCAGTCCAGAGGAAACAGGTTCGAGTGACAGGCAAAATGGGAGGCGTTAGTTATGGATATTGAAATTTTTGCGCTTTGCGATGCGGCGACAGATACTCATGGCAAACTGAACATGCTGGGCACCTTCGATGCTATATGGAGCAAGCAGATGCCTACTGTCCATCCTCATTGTGCTGTGGCGTTGAGGTTGAGATTTTCCAGAATTGAAGAAGGGGAACACACAATCAGGATAAACATAATTGATGAGGATGGGAAACTGATTGCGCCTGCCATGAATGCCAGTACCAAAATTGTTTTTGGAGATAATTCCGAAAGCTCAATTGTCAGAAATATGGTGATAAATTTACAGGGACTGAAGATCGAAAAATACGGTAATTATGCTATCGATCTGGCGATTGATGGCAGACAGGAAGCTTCGTTACCGCTTCGGGTCAAAGAACCCCCCGGAAACGCCCCAACCCCTTGAGTGGTAACTTTGCACCTACCCGGGGCTGATTTGGCCCCGGTTTTTGCCCCTTTTGGTGTCTTTCACAGGCGTAATGTTATGGAGCCACATTTGACACTGCTTCAGTTCCCCTTGAAAACCCCGGCTCCTTCTGTTACTCTAAGTTTACCTTTTACTGGCGCTCCGCCAGTCTTTTGTTGTGGCGCAAAAACCTTTTGTTAAAGAAAGTGCCACGGATTCCCAATCTTTCGAAATGGAGTGAAAAATGACAGACGATCTTATTAAACCACATGGTTCCGATACACTAAACCCGCTATATGTATCAGATGATGCCAAGAGGGCTGAACTGCAAAAGGAAGCCGAAGGCTTACCTTCGATAGTCGTGTGCTCACAGGCAGCTGCCAATGCAGTGATGATGGGAAGCGGCTACTTCAATCCACTGACCGGTTTCATGAATCTGGAAGAGGCGCTGAGCGTTGCCGACAAGATGCAACTCAAGAGCGGTCTCTTCTGGCCCACACCAGTGGTGAACGTGGTCGAGGATGCTACTCCCATCAAAGATGCCGGAAGGATCGCCTTGAAAGACCCCAATGTTGATGGTAATCCGATTATCGCTGTTCAGGATGTGGAAAAGATTGAGGAAGCCACCGATGAGCAGATGAAGCACATCGCAGAGCAGGTTTACGGCACCACCGATGAAAAGCACCCCGGCGTGGCTGCCTGGATGAGCACGGGCAAGACCTTCATTTCGGGTCCGATCCAAGTGCTCAATTTTTCCTACTTCGAGACTGATTTCCCGGAAACTTTCCGCACTGCCATGCAAATCCGTGAGATGATTAAAAAGAACGGCTGGAAGAAAGTGGTCGCTTTCCAGACCCGCAACCCCATGCACCGGGCCCACGAAGAACTGGTGAAAATGGCCATGAAGGCCGAAAATGCGGACGGCGCTGTGATCCATATGCTACTGGGCAAATTGAAGAAGGGCGATATCCCCGCCGATGTGCGCGATGCCTCTATCCGTAAAATGGTGGAGCTCTACTTCGAACCTAACTCGGCGGAAGTCACCGGATACGGATTCGATATGCTCTATGCTGGTCCGCGCGAGGCCCTGCTGCATGCTATATTCCGCCAGAATATGGGCGCCACCTGCCTCATCACTGGCCGGGATCACGCTGGAGTCGGCGATTACTACGGGCCATTTGATGCCCAGCAGATATTCGATGAAATCCCCAAAGATGCCCTGAAGATTACGATTTACAAAGGGGACCATACAGTCTGGTGCAACAAGTGCAATAAAATTGTGATGATTCGCGATTGTCCCCATTCCAACGAAGATTACCTGATGCTTTCCGGCACGAAAGTCAGGGAGACGCTTTCCAGCGGACAGGCCCTACCACCGGAATTCTCCCGCCCCGAAGTGGCCAGTATATTGATGGATTATTACCGGAGTGATCGAGCCGATTAGCAGCTTGCCCGAAAACAAACCGATCTTTTAATTGCCCGGCACTTTCCATTTTGGCTAAATAACTTCTCTTATTCCTGTGG
>CAZJQZ010000045.1:0-17019 GCA_964548045.1 uncultured Dehalococcoidia bacterium
CTTGGACTGTTCACCGATCCTGTAAACGGGCTTGATCTCGACCTCCTTCAGGGTACATTTGGCCAGGTTGAGCCTGACGAGCATATCGTTCGGCATGCCGTAATTCCTGTAGATCTTCCCTATTTCGATTTTGCGCAACGCCTTTTTGCCAACGATCTCATTGCGCAAAAACCAGCTCTGCACCGTTTCAATCACTTCATCGGGCTGATCGCAAACCCTGAGCAATTCCATATCTTCGGCGGAAATGAATTCCCTGGCAAGGGAGACGTTTTCCATCCAGTCCAGCAATCCCTGCCAGTAATCACTTTTGAAAAGTATCACCGGGAAAGGTTTTATCTTGCTGGTTTGCATAAGAGTAACCACCTCGCTCAATTCATCGAGGGTGCCCCATCCGCCTGGCATGATGACAAAGGCGGTGGCATATTTCACCAGCATTACCTTGCGGGCAAAGAAATGATGGAATCGCATGGACTTGGTAGTAAAAGGATTGAGGTCCTGCTCGTTGGGAAGCTCGATATTGAGACCGATGGATGCTCCGCCGGCCTCATATGCCCCTTTGTTCGCCGCTTCCATTACGCCGGGGCCGCCACCTGTAATGACGGCAAATCCAATCTCAGCAAGCTTGCGGGTGATTTCGCTTATTTCCGCATACAGCGGATCGGTCTCACGAAGCCGGGCCGATCCATAAACAGTCACCGCCGGGCCAATAGAGGAAAGCTCGTCGAACCCTTCAACCATCTCCCCCATAATCCTGAACATGTGCCAGGATTCATCCTTGCCCAGTTCGTTGATTTCATACATTTCCGACATGAGGTTCTCTTAAGCAGTACTCGTCTTCAAAGGGAGCCCCAGATAACTTCAACTCCTCGATCGGTAAGCTGACTGACATATCCGTAAGAAGCGCTGCTGAGCGGATTATATTCGAGGTGTACAGTGTCCCCGGAGCCAAGTCCTGTGTTGGCAACCAGCGCCGAGATATCTTCAATGATATTGTGGGAAAGGTCGAGATCGCTCAGCGCGGTGCAGTAGCCCAGTCCGGTCAGGTCCGAAACGCCGCTATTGCTGGCATCAAGTGTGGTAAGCCCGGTCAAGTCTGACGGGTAAATATCTCCACTCGATTTAGGAATGGCATCTCGAATCGCCGATTCAAGATTGCCATCCGGGAAAGATACCGGTTCGTCATCAGCCTGAGTTGGGAGTGGTGATGGAGGTGTGCTGGGATTAGGATCAGCCGTTGGGCTTGGGGTGGGACTCTCTGTAGCCGTCGGGCTGGGAGTTGGGCTGGGAGTTGGGCTCTCTGTAGCTGTCGGGCTGGGAATTGGAGCCGGACCCGGGATTGCTGTAACCGTCGGGTCAAGTGCTGGGCTCGGAACCGGAGTCTCCTCAGGAGTAGAAGTCGGCTGCGCAGTTTGCTCCGAGGGAGTGTAACTGTCTGTTTCCGGGCTGATCTGAACGATACCGGATGGAGTCCCTGCAGCAGGACTTACATCAACAGTCTCCGCATCATCACCATCACATCCCAGCCAGAGCAGACTTCCGGCAATCACTATCGCCAGTATCAGAATTATTCCTTTTCTCATCTTTCCTCCCTCTCTACATTTTTAAATATAGATGTCCTTCTGTTTAATATTACTCTACCAGAAATTGCACCAAAGCCTCAACTGCCGGGGAAAGAACCTTGTGCCTTCGATGAACGATGAAAAAATCCCGGGCAAGTTCTATTCCCTGAATATCCACTATTTCAAGTAGACCCAGTTTAACCTCATTTTGAACCGCTCTTTCGGAAACGATGGAAACCCCCGCTCCCGATTCCACCGCCCGCTTCACCGCCTCAGTACTGCCCAGAGTCATCACCACATTGAAAGAATCCGAACTGATGCCACATCCGGCAAGCTTCTGTTCCATGATAGCACGCGTGCCCGATCCCTCTTCCCGCAGCACGAACGGAACACCTGTCAGCCCATCCAGAGTTATCGAGTTTCCATTGAACCAGTCATTGCCGACAGGTGCGATGAGGACCAATTGATCACTGACAAACCTGGCGAAAGTCAGCTTATCGTTTTTCTCGCTCGCCCCGACGATCCCGATCTCCACTTCAACATCCAGCACTTTTCGGATGATTCCCCCGGTATCGCCAATGTTCATTTCCACCGATATGCCCGGATGGGTTGCCCTGAACCGCTGCAGCAATTCAGGCAGGATATACTCCCCCGGAATGGTACTCGCCCCAATAACAATCTCCCCCCAGAGCAATCCCTTGAGTTGATGAATGGCCTGCTCTGCCTCGGAGGTCAATTCGAGTATCTGGACAGCATAGCGATAAAGAATTTCCCCACTCTTGGTGATAGTAGTATTCCGCCCGGAACGGTCAAGTAATTTCGTTCCCAACTCCTCCTCCAGCGAGGCTATCTGAAAACTCACCGTTGGCTGAGTCAGATACAGCACTTCAGCAGCAGCTGAAAACCCCCTGCACCTAACTACTGCACAGAATATCTCTAGCTGTTTGATTTCCATTAGTGTTTCACAGTATAGCAGAGTTGGCCGACAAACCCAAGATGGGGCAGGTTTGAAACCGGCTTCTGCGTTATCTGCGAAGGGCACCAACGCGCCATAGCCGTCCTTCGCTGAACTCCGGATGACACAATTGATCGGGACGACGGCACGCGGGAAAACACACCTCCACACACACCTTGACACCCACCGCTCAATTCCACTATTCTAATGTCAATCATGGACAAAGTGGCGATAGTCACCGACAGCCTGGCCTGTGTGCCCAAGGATCAAGCGGAGGAACTCGGCATTTTCGTAGTTCCTTCAAGCGTTACCATCAAAGATCGGGTTTATCACGACGGGATAGATATCTCACCATCAGAAGTCTACGATTTGCAGCGGAAAAGCAAGGTGCTTCCCACCACTTCAGCAGCATCTCCCGGCGAGTTTCTCAATATTTATACCTCAGCCGCCGAAAAGGCCGATTCGATCCTGCACGTCTGCATCACTCCCAAACTAACCATGACCTACGATGCAGCCACGAGGGCAAAGGAAATGGCCCGGGAATCGCTGCCCAACACCCGGATCGAGATACTCGATACCAGCACGGCCGCCGGAGCCCAGGGATTCCTGGCAATGGCCGCCGCACGTGTAGCCATCGCAGGAGGGGACATAGCCGAGGTGACCGATGCCGTCCGGAAGCTGATCCCTCGGATTCAACTTTACGTCACAGTGGATACGCTCTATTTCCTGTCCAAAGGAGGGCGTGTCCCCAAAGTAGCAGCCTGGGCTACTTCCCTCCTTTCCATCAAACCAATTCTCCAGATATCTAACGGACAGGCCACACCTGTGGAAAGGGTCCGAACCAAGCCCAGAGCAATGAATCGCCTGATTCAGATCATGAGGGAAAAAGTCGGGCAGAAACCGGTGCATGTTAACCTGATGCACGCCGGCGTTCCCGATGAAGCGGAAGAACTAAAAAAGAAAATCTCCGATCAGTTCGATTGTGCAGAGCTTTACATCACGGAATTTTCCCCGGTCATGGGAGCTCACACCGGGCCGGGACTGATAGGATTTGCCTTCTACAACGATGAATAGAACCCCAACAATTACAACCTGGCCCTATTACATTAAAAGGGAGATTTATGGCAACTGATATTGCACTTATTATCGGAGCATATTTATTTGGATCACTGCCGGTACTTTTCTGGATAGGCAAGGCAAATGGAATCGATATCCGTCGGGAGTACGATGCCCATTCTGCGCTCTGGAAAAAAGTCGGGTACAAAGCAGGTCTGGCAGGAATACTGTGGGATATCGCCAAAGGCCCCGTCTTCCCCTTGATCGCATGGGGACTTGATACGAGCAGTGCCACCATAGGGCTTTGCGGCCTCGCAGTAATAGCAGGTCAGATGTGGCCGATTTTCTTTGTCTTCAAGCATGGCGAGATGGGAAACACTACTGGTATCGGGGCTTCCTTTGGAATCGCTCCTGTGGCAATGAGTTTTGCCGCCATTCCGATTCTTACAGGAGCACTTACCAGGGCTTTTAAGGGAAAAGGGAAACCTGTAGAAGGCGAAGGGCTAGATGATTCCAGGCTCTCCGGGGTATCCGATTCCATGCCACTGGGCATGCTCGGCGGATTCACCATCCTTCCGTTGTTAGCATGGCTTTGCAATAAAGATGATGCCACTGTCTGGATATTTATGGGGCTCCTGGCGTTGATAATCTTCCGCAGGTTGACAGCCAATATTTTGCAGGAAATCAGGGGCGGGCTAAAAACCAGTCTGGCATCCGTTCTGCTAAACCGGTTTCTCTACGACCGCAGTTACTATTAATTGACGGATGCAATTATTTCGAACAAAAGTGTGCCTCGTTGCCCCTGCCCTTCCCTTGTGATATAGTAAATTTGACCTTTTGTGCCCCACCCTTTCAGGAGGATATTAGTGAATTTTGAGACTATTAAGCTGGAAAAAGCTGACCACATAGCTACCCTAACCCTCAATCGACCCGATAGAGCCAATTCTGTAAACTGGAAGATGATGGAAGAACTCAATGTGGCTCTGGATGATGCAGCACAGGATGAAAGCCTACGTGTGCTGATTATCACTGGGGCTGGCGAAAAGGCCTTTTGTGGCGGCGGCGATATCGCCGATGAAGATATGTACGCCACCTTTGATATGGAAAAGATGCGCAAGTGGGTGCGCAAAACGGCTTGCAGTATCACCGAAAAGATCAGGAACATGCCAATCCCAACTATCGCGGCTATCAACGGAATCGCCGTCGGTGGAGGGTTCGACTGGTCTTGCGCTGCAGATATTCGAATCGGTTGCGAGCGGACCCGGTTCATGAGCGCCCAGATCAAGACTGGCCTCGTCCCCGATTCCGGAGCCTGCTATCTTCTGCCCAGAATAATTCGGCTGGACAAAGCCCTGGAAATACTCTACACCGGCGACTGGATCACCGCAGAAGAAGCGTTCAACCTCGGCATTCTGAGCAAGCTGGTATCAGCAGCTGAACTCGAAAACGAAACCAGGACACTCGCTGAGAAAATTGCCCAGAGCCCACCGATCGTCACCCGGTTTGTCAAACAACTGGTATATCGAGGATTGGATAGCGATCTGCCCACGGCTCTGGAAATGACCGCTGCCATGACCGCCATGACTATGTTTACCAAAGATCATGAAGAGGGAGTAGCAGCCTGGCAAGAAAAGCGAGAGCCAAAATACGAAGGCAAGTAATTTCTTTCGATAAAACTCAACTGGAGGCATGAAATTGGCTGAGGAATTGAGGATTTTCTCAGGGAACACTCATCCTGATTTGGGCCGCGCGATTTGCAATTACCTCGGAACTCCGCCGGGGTTAATCGATGTAACTCAATTCAGTAACGAAAACATCTTTGTCCGCATCCTTGAAAACGTGAGGGGACGCGATGTTTTCATCATGCAACCCATAAGCACACCTGTAAACCAAAGCCTGATGGAACTCCTCATCATGATCGACGCTGCCAAGAGGGCTTCCGCCGAAAGAATCACAGCAGTGGTCCCTTATTATGGATACTCCCGTACCGACAAGAAAGACCAGCCCCGGGTACCCGTCACTGCGCGCCTGGTCGCCGACCTGATAACCGTGGCCGGAGCCAGCCGCGTGCTCACCCTCGATCTGCACGCCGGCCAAATCCAGGGGTTCTTCAATATCCCGGTGGATGAGCTTACCGCTCTCTACATCCTGTGCGAATATTTTGAGAACAAGGGACTGGATAACCTGGTAGTGGTGGCCACTGATATCGGCATTTCCAAGCGGGCACGTGATATGGCCGAGCGGCTCCACTGCCCACTGGCCATCATCGAAAAAAGGCGCGTTAACAATAACGACCAGACCGAAACGCTCCGGGTTATCGGTGATGTTCAGGCCCACAACGCTATTCTCTTCGATGATGAAATTGATACAGCCGGCTCCATAACTTCGGCTGCCACTGCTCTAAGCGAATATGGCACCAGAGAAGTATATGCCTGCTGTACTCATCCCATCCTTTCCGGACCGGCGATAGAACGCATATCCAAAAGTCCGCTGAAAGAAGTGGTGGTTACCGATAGTGTTCCGGTGTCAAAAGAAAAACTGGACAAATTGACGGTTCTCTCCCTAGCCCCGGTAATCGGAGAGGCCATTCACCGAATTCATGCTAACCTTTCCATCGGAGCGATGTTCCACTAAAACGAGGTAAGCGGGTGTTCAAAAATTTCCTCAAAGTCTTGAGTGGTGATTCCAACGAAAAAGAACTCAAGCGTCTCCAGCCAGCGATTGATGAAATAAATTCTATCGAGCCCGATTTTGAAGGACTCACCAGTGAAGGGCTTCGTGTCAAGACAAGTGAGTTCAAAAACCGACTGGCCGAAGGCGAAGACCTCGATGACCTCCTCATAGAAGCGTTTGCTGCGGTTCGTCAGGCCTCCATTCTATCATTAGGAATGCGCCACTTTGATGTTCAGCTAATTGGCGGCATCGTTCTCCACGAAGGCAAAATCGCCGAAATGAAAACAGGCGAAGGGAAAACCTTAGTTGCCACCCTTCCGGTATACCTAAACGCGCTCACCGGGAAAGGCGTCCACGTCGTTACCGTGAATGACTATCTCTCCAAACGTGATACGCACTGGATGGGCGCCGTTTATAACGTTCTCGGCATGAGCGTGGGCTGTATCCAGCACGATTCCGCCTTTCTCTTCGATCCGGATTACGAATCGGATGACGAAGCATGGCCGCATCTGCGCCCGGTGCCACGCAAACAGGCTTATGATGCCGATATTACTTATGGCACCAATAATGAATTTGGATTTGATTATCTGCGTGACAACATGGTTGCCGACCTTTCCCAAAAGGTGCAGCGCGAATTCAATTATGCCATTGTCGACGAGGTAGATAACATCCTCATCGACGAAGCCCGCACGCCGCTTATCATCAGCGGGCAGGCAGAAGAAACTCAGTCGCCATATATCCAGGCGGAACACGCATCCCGCAGGCTGGAAAGGGGCCTCAATGAACTTGAACTTCAGCAACTGAAAAAAGAACTCGGTGACAACCCGGCTATGGAGAAAGCTGAAAGCGAATACGATTACATATTCGATGAAAAAACCCGTCACATCCATCCCACATCCCGTGGACAGCATAAGATTGCCTCTGCTTACAGCGATCCTGATATGTACGGCGAAGCGGGCCGCGATGAGGCAGCCTCCGTAGATGATATCCAGGAAAGGCTGAAAAATGTCCACCACGTGGAAACCGCCCTCAGAGCCAAACATTTTTACCAGGAAGGCCGCGAATATGTAATTGAACCTACTGATGGAAACCATCTGGGGATTGTAATCGTAGATGAGTTTACCGGCCGAAAGATGCCGGGACGCCGTTTCTCCGAAGGGCTGCATCAGGCGATCGAAGCCAAAGAAGCTGCCAGATATGGATTGAAGCGGCTTCCAATCAAAGCCGAGAGCATCACCGTGGCAACCATTACTTTTCAGAACTACTTCCGGATGTATGAAAAACTCGCCGGGATGACGGGGACTGCAGTGACGGAGGCTGAGGAATTCAACAAAACCTACGAACTGGACGTTATAGTCATCCCCACCAACAAGCCGCTTATCAGAATCGAATCCACGGATCAGATTTACAAAAACGAAAATGCTAAATTCAGGGCTGTCGTCCGGGATATAGAAGAGCAACGCACGGAGGGAAGGCCGGTACTGGTGGGAACTCTATCGGTGGAAAAATCAGAACGTTTGAGCGATATGCTTACCAAAAACGGTATCAAACATAACATTCTCAATGCCAAAAACCACGAAAGGGAAGCCCACATCGTTGCCCAGGCAGGTCACGAAGGCACGGTAACGATTGCCACCAACATGGCCGGGCGAGGAGTGGATATTCTGCTCGGGGGGAACCCTGAGGAACTGGCTCGAGACCAGCTTAGAAAGGAAGATATCGAGTTCGGGGCGATCCCAACGAACGATTGGAACATTGCTCTCGATATGTTGCGCCAGGGCAAGAATCCCTTCGACAGATACCGGGAACGATGGGCTGAAATCCTGAACGAAAAATACAGACAGTGTGAAGAGGAAAAGGGTCAAGTCCTCAAAGCAGGCGGTTTGCACATCATCGGCACAGAACGTCATGAGGCCCGCCGCATCGACAATCAGCTTCGGGGCCGTGCCGGACGCCAGGGTGATCCCGGCAGTTCCCGGTTCTTCGTATCGGTAGAAGATGATATCATGCGCCGGTTCGGAGGCGACCGGATTGGCGGAATTATGGAGCGATTCGGGTTCGATGAAGATACTCCCATCGAACATTCCATAGTTTCCAAAGCCATCGAAAATACTCAAATCAAAGTGGAGACGCACCATTTCGATATCCGCAAGCACCTGCTGGAATACGATGAAGTCCTGAATAGACAGAGAGAAGTCATCTACGGCGAAAGGGAAAAGCTGTTGAGCGGCGCCGATCTCAAGGCAAACATATTGGAGATGGTTGAAAAGGCAATCACCGGTGAAATCTATCAAACCCTGCATGGAGATGAACCAAATGACTGGGATCTCGATACCCTGCTCAAAGGAACGGGAAGCATTCTTCCGCTGCCACCAGACGCCACTGCAGAAAATCTCTCCATGATGAGCCGGGATGAAATTAAAGAAAAGTTGCTTGCCCACGCCAGTTCGCTCTATGAGCAGCGTGAAGAGGAAATGGGCACGGAGAATATGCGCGTCATGGAACGCCTGGTAATGCTGCGATCTATTGATATCCACTGGAGAGAGCACCTGACTCTACTGGAGAATATGCGCCAGGAGATCGGGCTTTACGCTTATGCCCAGCGCGACCCGCTCGTGGCCTACAAAACAGAGGCTCATTCCAGATTCCAGGAATTGCAGGAAATGATCCAGCACGATATCGTGCACAGTATCTATAGGGTGAGCCTGGTCACAAAACAGCCTCCAGCAAAAGAAAAACGGACCGCGATCCCTATAGGGAAAAAGGTGGGGCGCAATGATCCCTGCCCCTGTGGCAGCGGCAAAAAATACAAGAAGTGTTGCGGGAAGGATATTTGAGTAAACCGGGGATTTTGCCATGCCTATTTACGAGTATAAGTCCACAAGCTCCGCTCCCTGTGATTTATGTAAAGCTAAATTCGAGGTCAGGCAGGGACTGGATCAAGAGCCACTTACTGAATGTCCACGATGCAAAGCGCCAGTCGAAAGGCTGTTTTCACGAAATTTCATAGCTGTGACAGAATCACTGTCTCCCGAAGAAACATTCCGTACCCACACCAGCGAAGAAGCCGAGAATCTGGGGCTCGATGGGGGATTCGCAGGAGACCAGATATGGGAGTGAAATCACGCAAGTTAAATGCTATAATCAAAAAAAATACAACTCTGGAGAGAATGGGATGAACAGAAAATGTCTGCTTTGGGGAATGTTGCTGTTGCTGATATTTGCCTTACCTGCGTGCGTGGATAATGAAAATGGGCAAACCCCTGTAGAAAATCCTGGGGCTACCGTCTCGTTTACTCTTACACCTACCCCATCACCAACCCCTTTCGTATCTAAACCTCAGGAGCTTGATCTGGAGAAAGGTCAATATTGGAAGTTCAGCTATTTTACCGGAGAGGAGGAGTTTGGCTCCAACGAATACAACGTCGCAGCATGCCCGGAAGTGGAGGGGGGCCAAACCTATATCATTGAGTCACACCTTTCCTTTGCGAGAAATGATCCCTGGTGGGGTAAAGGATTCACATCGGATGCTACCCTTAAAATTGGGCCTTTGGGCAATCCGCTCAATTATAACTCAGCAGAACAGATTGGCTCCGGGTGAGGCTCTACCAAGCAGTCGGTCGGCTGCAACGTGAAAGACAATGTAGCATCCGCCTGGGTTAATATTAAAGGTGCCAATACTGAGAAAGAGATTGCTCTAACTCCAGAAACAATTCTGCTCACCGGGAAAACGGTAGCCTGGCTGGATTTGATGTACGATGTCTGGCCGCTCAAGACTGGTGAAACCATCACAGTGCCGGTGCTCAATCCCGACGAACTTGAAACTTCGGAACTTGAGATAGATATCCGCGAATCCAAAGAGGCAATCGACATGGGCGGGAAAATCTACAGCGTGTTCGTATGCGATGCCGGCTCCCTGGCTCAGGTCCATTATGTAACTCCAGAAGGACAGCTTCTCAAGGTCGAGCAACCAGATTTAAATGTAACCATCACGTTGATAGAATCCGGCTTAACTAAGTGAAGCTAGAAAAAAGGGCGAGTTTAAAACTCGCCCTTTTGGTTATTTATCCAGCAATGCCGCAACGCCCGGCAGGACTTTCCCCTCAAGAAATTCAAGCGAAGCCCCACCGCCGGTTGAGACATGTGTCATCTTTTCGGCAAGCCCCATCTGTTTAACAGCAGCGGCGCTGTCGCCGCCCCCAACGATTGTCGTGGCATTCAAGTTAGCAATGAAAGATGCTATCGATTCAGTGCCTTTCGCAAACGCCGGAAATTCAAATACACCCATCGGACCGTTCCATACGATGGTTTTGCAACTACTCAGTTCCTGTTCGAATTTTTCAATGCTTTCCGGCCCGATATCGAGAAGCAACCATCCTTCAGGGATACTGCCGATACCCACCGTCCTGTGATCCGCGTCTGCCTCGAATTCAGCAGCGGCTGTGCCATCGACCGGTATAAGCAGGCGTTTGCCATTCGCTTTTGCGTTGTCTATCAGACCTCGCGCAAAATCAAGTTGATCGTCCTCCACTTTTGAGCTTCCGACATCATGCCCCTGAGATTTGATAAATGTATTTGCCATCCCACCACCGATAATCAACACATCCACTTTTTCAATGATATTCTCCAGAAGTGAAATCTTATCGGCAACTTTGGCTCCTCCAACAATCATCGCGAAGGGCCGGACCGGTTCAGCAAGCGCCTTGCCCAAAAACTCGATCTCCCTTTCCATCAGGAATCCGGATACCGCCGGCAGATAATCGGCGACCCCTGCGGTCGAGGCATGGGCTCGATGCGCCGTGCCAAAAGCATCATTAACAAATATATCCGCCAAACCAGCCAGCACTTTGGCAAATGACGGATCGTTCTTCGTCTCCGCATCGTGGAAGCGCAAATTCTCCAGCAGTAATATTTCACCAGATTTCATGCCGGCAACAATATTTTCCACCTCAGGCCCAATGCAATCCGATGCACAGTTCACCGGTTTTTTCAAAAGCTCAGAGAGTCGCTGGCCGATCCGATCTAATCGCAACTCCTGTTTGACCTCGCCTTTCGGTCGCCCCAGGTGAGAGCAGAGAATGACCTTCGCATCCTGATCGATCAAGTACTGGATGGTTGGAATTGCTGCTCTAATTCGAGCATCATCGGTGATCGCGCCAGTGGATTTATCCCGGGGCACATTGAAATCAACCCGAACCAAAACGCGTTTATCTCGAACGTCGATATCCCTAACCGTTTTCTTGGCCATCGCCACCCCTTTGAATTTCATCTAAACGATCAACAATTTTCTCAACCTCGGTCACCGCTTTCGAAGCCACATCGTAAGGGCTATCCCCAGTCAAGTCAGCCCCACGAATATCAGGATCGATGCTCAGAAATCCAAGCACTTCAAAACCAGGGAGGCTTTCACGAACGAAGGCTTCATCTTCCGGCCCGCTGATTTTATTCCCAACCACATAAGTCTTCTTCACTCCGAGATCGGCGCCCAGCTTCTTTACCGATTTCGCAGTCTGGATGCTTCGCTGGCCAGGTTCCACCACCACTACAAAGGCATCGACCCCACGTACTGTTCCCCGAGCAAGATGTTCCAAACCTGCATCCATATCTAAAATGACCACGTCATCGCGGCGCAGGATAAGGTGACTTACCAAAGCCCTTAAAAGAACACTTTCCGGACAGATGCAGCCCGCGCCACCCGAATCAACCGAGCCCAGCATGAGCAGCTTGACTCCGTCTTTTTCTACGGCCAAAGTATCCGGGATGTCATCCACCTTTGGGTTCAGCTTAAAGAAAGGGGCCTGTGAACCGGGTTTAGCACCGGTTCGCTCTTCAATCAATGTATCCATTTCCGAAATCGGAGTGATCTTTTCCATCTCCTCCCAGGAAATGCCCAGCGCCGTGCCAAAGTTGGCATCCACATTAGCATCTATGGCCAGCACCTTTTGCCCCCGTGATGCATAGATTCGCGCAATTAAACTGGCAAGTGTTGTTTTCCCAACGCCACCTTTACCAGAGAGTGCAATCTTCATAATTTTACACCTCCTCTACTCATTATACGACCAGTCTAAATAAAGGTCTACCTTACCCAACACAAAACCGATATAATGTTTCTTGGCTAAGGGGATGACAATGCCACTACCTGAATCAGAAGTAATGCTGCGGCGCCTGCCGGTCGATGAAGCCCTGATAAAACTGGATAAATTTCTGACCGGCGCATACGTTTCCGGGTTGTACACAGTCAGAGTAATTCACGGTAAGGGAACCGGAACATTGAGGCGCGAGGTAAGGAGAGAGCTATCGCGGCACCCGCTGGTAAAATCGTTCCGTCCGGCCGAACCCTGGGAAGGCGGCGGCGGAGCGGTGGTTGTTCAACTGATAGAAAAGTAAGAAGACTCCGATCTCTGGCGATAAGCCACCACCAGCACATAGAACATGCAGCCTTTTGTTGTGCAGATCAAAGACCAAACCTTTCTTTCAGCATTCCGGAAATCTCCGGCAGGTATGAAAAGGCCCGTTCCACAAGGCTTTCCTCTATTTCAGCAGGCTGGCAATAATCAGTCAGCTGGGGCAACTCATCATCTATATTTGTCATAACCGCATTCCTGATGCAACATTTCGAGGGCGCAATCAACGCCTGCCGGGCAATTTGTTCCATTGATATATCCGAACTGTCAGCAATAACTTTCCAGTACCCGGTCAAGCGCTCAAACAGGGTTTGCGGAGTTTGAGGATCGAGTGTAACCGATTCCGTGGGCACAATCCCCCATGAGATAATCCCCCCGGACTTCAAAAAAGCCGCCGTATCTGACGCATAGACGCGGGGCATAACATCCAGCTGGAACACATCGATAGACAGTATATCCAATCCCAGTTCAAGCAAATAAGGCAGATTCACATTAAGACACAGATGTAATGCCCTGGGGCCTTCCATCCCGGCCATGAAACTCTGGTAATCCTCCCTGGCCTGAACATCATTGTATCCGGAAAACGAAGAGAACACCCATCCCAACCCCGGTTCATCGACCCACACAAAGGCGTTGCTATTCTTTTTCACCAGTTCATGGTACTGTGCATTGACTCTCCTTTGCACAAAATCGAACAGCAGCATCCTGACATCATCGTTGTAGATCAATGGCCGTTTTTCCTCATCAGCTACCCGAAAACCAAAATTCACCGGGCCGCAAACCTGCCCCCTGATAGCCTGGTGCCCATTAAGCCCCGTATTCATGAAAGATGGAAAAGTCATCGAATCCATCTCTCCCATCTCATAAGTCATCGTGTTTCCCATCAAAGCAGAATACTCTTCCAGATCTTCCATAAACTTCGCTGTATCGAATATGACCCTCTTCTCTTCAAAATCAACACTTGTTCCGGGGAACCCGTCAGCCAACTGAGCAAACATGTCTTCGCTAAAAGATATCCGGGGAAGTTGAGGCCAGAATGGTATATCCAGTCCAAGCGCAAGTTCGAGCGCCTTTTTGGCATCCCGGTGCGGCATCACGCTCATCGCAGTAGTCTGGCAATTCGGTTCAAAATCCATATCCTCGTTCCTTTCCTGATTTTAGCATACCCAACTGTATTTCGACTTTCGATTATGACAACCGGGCGTGGCTGACGCCGGCAACGCCATCCCTTGCTTGTCAAGATTTCCTCCTAAACTCTCGGGGAAATACTGACTCTGGCTAGCAAGGCTCAATAATTGGTGCACACGCAACGGTGTTGGCCCCGATCAAACTTACTGAACAGACCGGCACAATGATTTAAATTCATTTCTGCCAATTTTGCTATAGAACAACCCTAGGATTCATCAACATCAAAGACAGTAGGGGATAGGGTCGATTTCAGCAAACTGGTTGAGTTGCAGTAGGGCGGTTTCTCAATACCGCAAGAAATGAATCATAAATTTCTACCAGCACTATTGGCCAGAGCGGATTGAATCGTTGCTGGCAAAGCCAATATCACCCCCCTATCTCTTCACAAGAATCATTTTGTCGCAAGATGAAGAAACAATACACCAAATCAGGGATTTCAAGGTTAAACAAAGGAACTGGCAGTAAATTCGATTCCGGCAATAAAGCATAGGGGATTCAACTGGGGATAATCTGTTCCGGTGAATTGTTCGGCCCAGATTTTCCCTAGCCTCTGGAATCATCATTTGAGCAACAATGAATTAACGAGATACCAATAGTTGTCCCATAAAGATAAATAAAGTACAATCTTTGATACAGCGCTTCAATATCTCTGAGACAAAACAATGCTATTTACCTCACCTGTTTTCTTATTCCTTTTTATCCCAATTCTCCTAGTACTCTATTTTTGTGCGCCTCGGATAAGTTTAAAAAACTCGCTCTTACTTCTGGCAAGTCTTTTTTTCTACGCTTGGGGCGAGACATACCTTGTCCTCATTCTGATTATATCCATCATAATGAACTATGTTTTTGGATTGCTAATAGCCAAATGGCGTGACAAGAAATTCGGCTACACTGTCTTGGTCAGTGCCATTATAGCTAACCTGAGCATACTCGCTTATTTCAAGTATGCCGAATTCTTCATAGACAATCTAAACGTCATCCTGCCGATCATTAAGATTGACCTGATTGAGCAAGACAGTATTCATCTTCCACTAGGAATATCATTTTTTACTTTTCAGGCAATGTCATATGTTATCGATATTTATCGAAGAAAATTTAGCGCGCAACGGAATTTCACTAAAGTCGCTTTGTACATATCACTTTTCCCGCAACTTATTGCAGGCCCCATTGTCCGTTATCCTGCTATCGCAAAAACACTTTCAAACCGATTAACCAACGCAGAGCAATTTACCAGCGGAATCAAGCGATTCATATTTGGGCTATCAAAGAAAATACTGATCGCCAATACCCTTGGGGCAATAACAGACCAGGTTTTCTCGCTTCCGGCAAACGAATTGAGTTTTGGTCTTACGTGGCTGGGGATAATTTGTTTCACATTACAGATATATTTTGATTTCGCTGGTTATTCCGATATGGCCATTGGCTTGGGGAAAATGTTCGGATTTAATATTCCAGAAAATTTCAACTATCCTTACGTTGCTAAATCTATCAACGAGTTCTGGCGCCGATGGCACATCTCCCTTTCCACGTGGTTCAGAGACTATCTCTACATCTCATTAGGAGGCAATAGGGTAGCAAAATGGCACAACTATGCAAACATACTTATAGTCTTTTTCCTGTGTGGCCTGTGGCATGGCGCAAGCTGGAGTTTTGTAATTTGGGGACTACTTCATGGGACACTTATGATCTTAGAACGAGCTGGATTAGGCAAACTGCTCCAGAAATTGGGGGCCCCTGCATCACATTTCTATCTGATATTTGCCGTTACAACAACTTGGGTCTTTTTTCGAGCAGACAATATAGGATATGCCACACGATATCTGGGCGCAATGTTTGGATTCGGTAACGGAACTGACGCAATGTATTATCCATCGCTTTACATTACCACCGAGGGAGCAATTGCCCTGTTTATCGGAATTCTGTTTTCTACCCCGATTTATCCTTTACTCGCAAGATACCTCAGTGAAAAGCGAAGTAAAGACAGCTTACTCTATGTTGGCGCCTATTCCACCAATATCGTGATCCTTATCTCACTTTGTTTTCTAAGTTTATTGAATATTGCCGCAGGCACCTATAATCCATTTATCTACTTTAGGTTTTAAGATGAATAGTCTAAACACCAAGCAACAATTCTATCGGAAAGCACCAAGGCTAGCCAACTTACTTTTGACAATAGCTTTTCTGGTCTGCCTAGTTGTCCCATCCGCTAAATGGATGGTTGAAGATGACAAAGACATCTCTTTCCATGAGCAACGCTCCCTAGCACAGATGCCCGAAATCCCAAAAACATTCACATCATTTGAAAAATTCCCTAATAGATTTGAAACCTATTTCAACGATCAATTTGGCTTCCGTGATCAAATGGTCTATTTCTATAGCATACTCAAATATAACCTCAAGGATTCCCCTTCAGACCGAGTATTGGTAGGTAAAGATGATTGGCTATACTCCACAAGCGATGACGTAATGAAGCACTTTGATGGAGATGGATTGACTGACGGGCTGAAAGATTTTGCTTGGAACCTAGAAGCAAAATATCTCTGGCTGAAAGAGAACGGTATCCCTTACCTATTCATAATCGCCCCTTCTAAATATTCGATTTATCCTGAATATGTTCCAACCCGCATAAAACTACAACCTAAGACAAAACTTGATATCTTTCTCCAATACATGGATGAGAATTATAGCAATGTCCCGATTCTCGATCTAAGGCCTGTATTAGTCGAAGCCAAAGACAAATACAATCTCTACCACAAAACAGATACTCACTGGAATGCTATTGGAGCAAATATAGTCCAATATGAGATTGCAAATTATCTTAAAGATATGAACTCCAAAATCACACCTCGGCTAACCCCTGACAGCGAAATAACCTGGGTAAAATGGAATAGGGGCAATTTAGCCCGGTTTATGGGTCTCCAAGGCTATGTTGAAGAACTCCGGCCCAAAATCAACTTGTCCAAAACATATCAAATGGGCACTCCCACGCATATATATCCGGCTGTAACATATATTTCATGCATACCTCAGCCGGAAATTCAGAGATTACTTATTTTTAATGATTCTTTTGGCGGCTATCTGCTCCCTTACCTATCTGGATACTATTTTGACCGCACAATATCCATAGGCCATGATGCAAATTACGCTTTGCTGGATTACATTGAGTATCAATATTACAATCACA
>CAZJQZ010000046.1:0-10697 GCA_964548045.1 uncultured Dehalococcoidia bacterium
TAGATTCGCTTGTTCACGAATCCGTCAACCGGCACGGGTATGCCCCATTCCAAATCGCGGGTGATGGCTCTATCGTGAAGCCCTTCCTTGATGTATCGCATCGTCAGGTTGGCAACATTCGGTTTCCAATGTGTCTGCTCTTTGACCCATTGGGTAAGCTGGTCGTTGAAGGCCGAAAGCTTCAAAAAGAAATGTTCCGATTCCCTGATTTCCGGTGAGCCGCCGCAAATACTGCATCGTAAATTCAGCAGTTCGTTGGGATTGAGGGTTTTGCCGCACTCATCGCACTGATCTCCCCGAGCATTCGTGGAATGGCAATTCGGACATTCCCCAACTATGTATCGATCCGGGAGGGCACGCTGGCAATTTGGGCAATAGGCAGAAGGCATGGTATTTTTGTATAGATAATCCTTTTCCAGCAACGTGCGGAAGATATCGTGAACCACCCCGGTATGATTATCGGTATGCGTTGAGGTGAAAAGATCGAATGATATCCCCATCCTCTGCCATGAATCGAGAAATCCATTATGGTTTCGTGTGGCAACTTCCTCAGGACTGACCCCTTCCTTTTCCGCGCTGATGGTGATGGGTGTGCCATGCATGTCACTCCCGGAAACCATCAACACGTTGTTGCCTTTGAGTCGATGGTAACGAGCGAAGATATCGGCGGGAAGGTAGGCTCCGGCAAGGTGTCCTAAATGTAACGACCCGTTAGCGTAGGGCCAGGCGACTCCGACCAGTATGTTCTCAGGCATAACGTGTGAATTTTAACATAAACCAGCTTGCAAGGGAATTCGATAGGCTTTCGATTTGCCATCCTGAGTATTCAGGGATCGGTTTGCCTACAGGGGCAGGTTTTAAACCTGCCCCTGCTTCGTGTCCTTTGTGGTGGAAACTATGAGTCTAGTCAAAATTCAACTCGCGCGTGAGTTCCCGTTCCATCAGTGCAGGGACAGCTTCTTTGACTGCCAGACCATCGAATAGAACCCGATAAACCTGTTCTGCAATCGGCATTTCCACCTTCAGTTTTTTAGCCAGTCGCAGGGCGGCCACGGTGGTATCCACGCCTTCGGCAATGCCGCTCATCGATGAGAGTATTTCTTCGAGGGCGCGGCCCTTGGCCAGTTCCTGTCCCACAAATCGATTTCGGCTCAATTGGCTGGTGCAGGTAGCTACCAGATCGCCCATCCCGGCGAGTCCGGCGAAGGTCAGCGGATTGGCTCCGGCGGCAACCCCAAGGCGCGAAATCTCAGCCAGTCCGCGAGTGATCAAAGCGGCGCGGGTATTATCCCCAAAGCCAAGGCCATCGGACATGCCCACAGCCAGAGCCATCACATTCTTTAAGGCTCCTCCAAGCTCCACTCCGATGACGTCTTCATTGACGTAAGCTCTGAAGTTAGGGGATGAAATGATATATTGAATCCTGCTGGCGACCTCCGCATTTGCCGAGGCAATGACCGTGGCAGTCGGCAGATTTTGAACGACTTCTTTGGCGAAGTTGGGCCCGGAGAGAACCGCGATTTGATTTGAGAAACTGTTGCCCAGATCTTCAATGATTACCTCGGACATCCGTTTGGTTGTTTCTATCTCAATTCCTTTGCTGATCGTCAACATCAGCGTAGATTCTTCAAAGTATTGTCCGATGATTTGAAGGTTGTCTCTCATGCTCTGAGCGGGCACGGCAAGTATGGCAAGCTCGGCTTCCTTTAGAACTTCGGCAGGAGAAGATGAAACTTTCAGGGATTCCGGGAAAGGGACGGAAGGCAGGTGAGCGATATTCTCCCGGTCGATGTTCAGTTTGCCTGCCTCCTCTTCGGTTCGAGCCAGCAGGGTTACATCTGCTTTTCCGGCGGCCAGCATTATCCCTAAAGTGGTTCCCCATCCTGTAGTTCCGATAACAGCAACTCTGGTACTCATCTCTTTTCCCCCTTTTGACCGATCTTCCGTTCCGTACCGGCGCGCAGGTTCCGGATATTATCCCGATGGCGTAAGATGATCAGAACAGCGGCAAAAACCGCATAAACAAGGTATTCAAAGGGTGCGTAATCAGCCAATACCATCGGCGCCAGCACGATTACACCACAGCATCCGCCAATCATTGAACCCATCGAGACATAGCGGGATTTGGCGATAGTGCCTACACCGACTACGAAGCAAATAGCCCCGGCGATGGGTTGCATGGCAAACATCCCACCCAGAGACGTATCGACCCCCTTGCCGCCACCGAACTTAAGATATACAGACCAGTTGTGCCCGATCACTGCTGCCATTGCCGCTATTGCCTGCCCTCCCTGATCGTCAAACGTGAGCCCACCGATTTCTGCTGTGCTGTCTCCGATAATTATTCCCCCGATCACAGCGGGGATGGCGCCTTTGGCAATATCGGCAACAAGCGTAACCGCACCGGATTTGATCCCGATTGTGCGTAACACATTGGTGAAACCTGTATTGCCGCTGCCATATTCGCGGATATCGACTCCCTTCACCAGCTTGCCAATTATCAGCCCGAAAGGAATCGCACCGATAAGATACCCAAGCAGGATAATGCCGATAATTTCAGGAATCATTTATCTCACCAAATGTCGTGCCCGGTTTTTGCTTTTTGGGCAACCGCTTTGTGAAGATGAGTTTCAACGGGGTTCCCCATAGGCCGAAAGTGTCTCGCAGGCTGTTTTCCAAATATCGTCGATATGAGAAGTGAACCAGTGCAGGATTACTGACCGCAAAGACGAACGTGGGCGGTAGTATATCCGACTGGATCACATCGCGTATTTCGAAAAACCGCTTTGTCATCGGGGGATGGCTTTCGAAAGCCCGCCGTACCGCCTCTCTAACTTCGGCGTGTTCGATCCGTTTTGTCCTTGCCTGATGAATCTTTTCGGCTGCGGGCAATATCTTCTCCACCCCGAATCCGGTTTTAGCGGATATAAAAAGCATCGAAGCGTAATGCAGAAATTTGAGGTTTTTCTTTATCTCCAGTGAGCAGTCCCTTTTCGTCATGGCCAGCTCATCGGCCAGGTCCCATTTGTTGACCACCAGCAAAATTCCCTTGTAAGCTTCCCGGATATACCCGGCAATGTGAGCATCCTGAGCCGTGACCATCTCCGAAGTATCGAGCATCAGCAGGCAGACATCTGCCCGGTCGATTGCTCTCATCGCGCGCATAACACTGTATTTTTCGATTCCCCGATCGACCCTGCCCCGGCGTCGAATCCCGGCAGTATCGATCAACAAAGCGCGCATCCCGTCGCGTTCCACGATGGTATCGATGGAATCGCGGGTCGTGCCCGGAATATCGCTCACGATGACTCTTTTCTGCCCCAGCATTGTGTTGAGGAGCATCGATTTTCCGGCATTGGGACGGCCGAGGATAGCGATCTTCAGAATATCAGCATCTTCGGGAGAGACCGGCGATTCGGGCAGGATGGCAGTTACCCTGTCCATTAGCTCGGCAATACCGGTGTTGTGCTGGGTGCTGATGATGACCGGATCCGCAATAGGCATCTGGTAAAACTCGAATGCCTGCTCCGCGCGTTCCTGGTTATCGCATTTGTTGACCGCCAGCACCACCGGCTTTTTGGAACGCCGCAGGGTTTCCGCTATTTCCTGATCGGGTATAGTAATCCCATCTTTGACATCAACCATCATCACAATAGCATCAGCTTCTTCGATGGCGATTTCAACCTGAGCCTTGATGTTTGCACTGATATCGGATTCGGGAGCCAGTTCCAGCCCGCCGGTATCGATGAGGGTGAAGATTTGATCGTTCCAGTTAATGCTGCTATAAACCCGATCCCGGGTGGTGCCGGGAAGGTCCTCGACGATGGCCAGACGCTCCCTGGCCAGTCGATTGAAAAGGCTGGATTTGCCCACATTGGGCCTGCCTACAATGGCGATAATGGGCGTAGTCATTGGCTTATTCTATCATAAGTTTGAGGGATTGATCGGATATACTGGCCCGGTGCAGCCGAAGTCTTTCAAATCGCTTCTAGCTTGTAGATTCATTATGCATTCGAGGTCAGTTCCCAGCCATATGTTTTGCTGCGATGTAGCCAAAAACGAGGCTCTTGGACTGGCAGGAGCCACTGGTGTACATGAACCCGTGCGTCAGGAAGGCGGCTGTGTTGCTGGTAGCGTAAAGTCCGGGAATGATCTCCCCCTGAGAATTGATTACTTCAGCGTTCGTGTTGGTCACCAGTCCCCCCAGGGTACCCACAGAACCTAACTGGAGTTCGACACCCCAGAACGGTGCGGCCTCCACCGGCCCCAGCACGGGATGGGGTGAAAAATCGGGATTGCGTCGGCTGCCCCAATATTTGTCGTAAGTTTTCTCCCCCCGGTGAAAATCAGGGTCTTTCCTCTCGCTGGCGTATTTGTTAAACCGGTCAATCGTCTCAACTAAAGCATCTCCGGGAATGCCGAGCTTCTCCGCCAGTTCCGGCAGGGTATCGGCCTTGATCAGCCAATCGGTATTGGCTACCATCGTAGCCAGAATGCTCATGCCGGAATTATCCATCTCCGCATTATCGGTTATCCAGTAGAGCGGGGCGTTCGACAATGCCGAAGTGTTCTTATCATATTCAAGGAAGGCCCTGCCGACATCCGGATAGAAAGATTCGTTGCAGCAGCGTTTGCCGTGCCGGTTCACGATTATGTTGCCCGGATATCCGTAGGCGAGTGGCCTGAAAAATGGCTTGCCCTGGACTTCCTCGCCTTCCACACGATACATCGGCTGATAGATAGCATGGTCCATCAATGCAATCTCGGCACCAACCTCCATTCCCATGATGTGTCCATCACCTTCAAGTGAGTTCGGCGACATGCCTCGCAAGTTGGTAACATTCATGAATTTGCGGGCCATCTCGGGGTTCCATTCAAATCCGCCAGATGCCAGCAGCACTCCCTTGCTGGCTTTGACGAAGAAATCCTTGCCGTCCTTTTCGGCCCTGAGACCAACGACCTTTCCATTTTCTACTATTAATTGCCTCCCCCGGACATTGGTAATCACCTCGATTCCTCGTTCCACACAACCCATTACCAGCCCACCGATCAGACCCCTGCCTTCGGCCCATTTCTCCCTCAAGCCCGCGAAGAAGGGGACAGGATCAGAGCGAACTTTGGCCACCAGCGGATGTTTTTTTTCAGCTTCGGTCAGGAGGGGAATCATGATTTTCGGGTCCGGGTAGATCTGACGCCCTTTTTTCTTGCCGCCGGGTAGATCGGCATAATAATCCGGACTGGCCTCGAAGGTCAGTTCGAGAGGGGTATGTTCCTCAATATAACGAACCGCTTCCGGAGCCGTATCCAGAAATGTGTTCAACAGATCTTCATCGTGGCGGCCCATACTGGTGGAGCGAATATGAAGCAGGGCATCTTCTTTGGAATCTTCAAGTCCGGCTGCGGCTATGTGATCGTTGGAGGGTACCCAGAGCACTCCACCCGAAAGAGCGGTGCCGCCGCCAAGGTAATCGGATTTTTCCAGCAGCACGGTTTTGAGGCCGAGATCGTGACCCATAATGACAGAGGCCAGTCCGCCGGAGCTTGCCCCCATAGCAACCAGATCAACTTCCAGATCCCATTTTACCGGGACGTTGTTGTGCAAAACCATAGTTCTTCCCCCCGATTTGTTCAAATAACCATGAGGATTCTATCATTTGAGGTTAGTTAAAGCCATAATGATAATTCAAAAATTCTGCTGTCTGCCCCTGTCCTGAACATTTTCCCGATTCCGGGCAATGTCTCCCGAAGTGATCGTTTTGGCCCATTCGATGGCGACCTTCGATTCATGATCGAGAGCATCGGTAAGGTTCATGCCATAGCCCTCATCGATGAGCCGTTTGTATTCCGCTACCACATTGGGATCGCACGAAGCGATCTCTGCTGCCAGTGATTGGCATGTCGGCAAAAGCTGGTCCGGTGGGACCACACGATTGACCAGTCCCCAGGCTTCAGCCTGTTCAGCCGTAATGTAATTACCAGTCAGGGATATCTCTTTGGCTCGATTGATTCCTATCAACCGGGAAAGTCGCTGGCTCAAACCCCATCCCGGAATCATTCCCACGCGAACGTGAGTATCGGCGAACCTGGCTTCCGTGGATGCGATCAGGATATCACAATTCAGGGCAAGTTCAAATCCGGCAGTGATTGCATGCCCGTTGATCGCTCCGATGATAGGGCCTTCAAATGCCGCTATTGCCTCGATTACGTCAGCTTCCCCTGAGAAAGCAGCCTCGTCCGATTGGCCTTCTGCGGCTTCCTTGAGGTCCATCCCGGCACAAAAAGCGCGCCCTGCTCCGGTGAGGATAACAACCCGTGTTTTACCATTCGCCGCCAGATTGCGAAAAGTCTCAGCAAGTGACTGGCGCAGTTCCAGATTGAGGGCATTCATTGCCTTTGGTCGGTTGAGGGTAAGGGTGGCAATCCCCCCCTTTTTTTCTATCAGCAACACAGAAGTC
Source organism: uncultured Dehalococcoidia bacterium (assembly GCA_964548045.1). Classification (GTDB taxonomy): domain Bacteria; phylum Chloroflexota; class Dehalococcoidia; order SZUA-161; family SpSt-899; genus JBGLNL01. Next base: position 6,456 of record CAZJQZ010000046.1, read on the forward strand.
ATCTAATCCTTACTGTCCATCACTTTTTTGTATCCCATTCAATATCTTAATATCAATCCTTTTGATCTCTTGTGTCATTGCGGACTCGATCCGCAATCCACATTCCCCCGCATCCCCTCTGGATTCTGACTTTCGTCAGAATGACATCTTAACATTTATGTCGTTCCCGACTCCGATCGGGAACCCAGTATATCCTTGCCCTTTCTGGATTCCCGTTTTCACGGGAATGACATTATCGGGCCACTTATTCCGCCTTCGTGGGAATGACACATATCTGAATTCTTCGTATTCTACTTTTCCCCTCAGCGGCGGGGAGCCATGACAGATTCGATTACTTCCTCGATGGCCCTGGCGATAGCTGCATGGTTGGCGGCACCATCCGGAAGTAACAACTGCGAAGCCGTTAATTGAAAAGGTTTTGTCTCAACCGGGCCAATTCTAAACATTGACAAAAAGCTCTGCCATAGTCCTTTTGCCAATGATGGATCCATACCAATTGCCATTGTACCGTTTACACCACCACCCTCTGTCTGTAATAAATGGAAATCTATTGCACGGAATCCAGACTTACGAGAATTCGGCGAAACAATGCAGAAATGAAGTTTGTGATCACTACTACCTGTCCAACGAGAATCTTTCATTTCTTCCAAATTTAGCTTCTTTCTACATGACTCAATAATGGCCAGGAACTCCCGGCCCGGCAGAACTTCAAGCGGAAACTCATGTTTGCGATTTTTTCAGTCCTTCACCGCCAGTTCAACCTCAAATCCGCATTTCTCATCACCTTTATTGTCTTTGGCGAGGTTGGTGATGCGGCAATTCTTGGTCAGTTGCAGAGTGAAGGGGAACCGATGCTCCGTCCCCGGTGGGAAATCGAAGGATTGTTGCAGGACCGCCTCATCCAGTTTGGTGCCCTTCCATTCTTTCCCAGCATATTGAACATTGGAATCCCACCAGTATTCATTCAATTTCAGTGTGATTGAATCACCGGAGAGGCCCTTTTCATCGGCGGCGATCACCAGTTCTCCCTTGACCTGTTCTCCCTGATGATAGGTATGTTTTTCTGTTTGAATAGTTACTTTCATATCGATGAACCTTTAAAATCCCGATTTACGCTTCGACTATGCTCAGCACGAACGTGCTTTTTCTTGTTCCCGAATTTGTCATCCTGAGTGCAACGAAGGATCTCACTATCCGCCGGAGAGATGCTTCACTTCACTACGCTCAGTTTCAAAATTACAGCCTTAGCCTAGAAGTTCCCTCTCCTCCAAATCATCCGCAACACTTTCCAGATCAAGAGCCTTCATGCTCTCCCGCGTTGGCAAACCTGTTTCCACATTCCAGCCTCTGAGCCTGTAATATTCGTCCTTCATTTGCTCGAATCCCTGCCGGTCCACAGTTGAACCGATTCTGGAAATTACCTTGCCGTCTTTGCCGGGCACGAGGCATTCGGGGTCCATCACCCCGAACTTGAGGGGCTTATCGTGCCATTCATCCGGGAGTCTGTCATTTGCTCTACCTTGGTGGCCTTCTCTCAGCAGAATTGCCCGTTGCAGGTTGAAAACTCTGGTGCCAATCAGGTTGAGTTCTTCTTCCGAAACCTCATTCCCGGTAACAGCAGAAAGCATTTCACTCTCAAATGCAGGATTGCCCAAATGATCCACACTATCCTTGATAGTCATGATGGGATAAACCCAGTCACAAACCATGAGAGCTTCCTTGGCGTACTGCCGATCCTGTATCAGCTTGGCTGCCAGAGCCTTGCCTTCCATGGTGGAAAAGTCGGCGGCGGCTTCACCACCCCAGAATCTGCGGGCAATGCCACGGATTACATCGGTGGTCACATATGCATCCTCACCCTGCTTAGCCCAGTTAACCCACTGGGCCAGAGTGAGACCAACTTCGTGAAGCTGCTGGATCGGTTCGCGCGGCTCCATCGCCCACAATAGAGCGGTAGTGATGTAAATTCGAGGATCGTAGGGATCAATGTGGCGGATAAATGTTGGGGCCTGCTCTCCGACTTGTTCAGCAGCCTTTTTCAATCCCTGAGCCAGCACATCCCCGAAGCCATCACGCAGAGCAATCATCTTGATGAGGGCCTCAATGAATTCCAGGCTTCCGATTTTTGAAAAGGGAAGGCCGGAGCTTTCTTCGGTGATGAGCCCGTTTTTGTAGCAACGGTTAAGCCAGCCGAGCATTGCTTCCAGTGCCCAACTATCGAGTCCGTAATCATCGCAGATGCGATTGGCGTGGAAGGGAACTTCATTTTGTTCGCCGTAATGCTTCCATGACCATTGCAAATAGAACATCCCGGACTGACACATGTACTTGCCGGTAATGCCGTTTTCGGCGGTGTGCTTCACCCGAATACAGTCAGCGGCGCATCCGTAGCAGGGGTCTTTTTTAGTGGTTGGCCCGGAGAGAAGAAAGTCCGTTCCCCAGGCCCGGAACGAGCCGGTTTGCAGACTGCGGAAGTATTCAGTTAGTTCGCGGAGTTTTTCCGGCTGGGCGACGTTCACTTTCTTTTGAGTGCCTTTAACGACAATCGCTTTAAGCTTTTTCGAACCCATCACCGCGCCCAGCCCGGATGAACCGCTGGCATCGTTATCAGCCAGCAGACTGGCGGTGACCACTTCATTTTCTCCGGCAGGCCCGATTGCTACGACGCGGGCGGATTTGCCAAGTTCGGATTTCAGAATTTCCCGGGTTGCAGCTGCGCCCTTGCCCCACAAGAAAGAGGCATCCTTTAGCTCAATACTATCGTCATTGATTGATAAATATACAGGCTTATCCGACTTGCCATGAACAACAATTCCATCGTAACCAGCGAATTTGAGTTCTGCGCCCCATTGCCCACCGAGGTTGGAATAGCAGAATCCGGGCGGATTTGTCTGGGGTGATTTGCCGAAAATGCCCCATCGTGAGGCTCCCAGAATAGGGACTCCGCACATCGGCCCGAGAGCAAAAATGAGCCTGCTTTCCGCATCGAACGGGACAATCTCCGGGGGCATCTCGTCCCAGTAGATTTTGGTGGCCAGCCCTCTACCACCGAGGAATTTTTCAGCATAATCGGATGTGGAGGTTTTTGTGATCTTTCCCGAAGAAAGGTCCACCCGCAGGATTTTGCCTGCATACCCGTAGATTGCCATAATCAACGCTCTCCGGTGCAGATCAGATTAAAGAACCGTTTCAGGATTCTGGATGTGGCGCCCCAGATCACCTCATCCCCGTAGTTAAAATAATAGGCACGATACCGTTTTTCCCCGCTGGTCTGGATTTCCTCGCGAAAGTTGGACTTGTCCGTGAGTACTGAAATGGGAATCTCTAGCAGTTCCCCCACTTCATCCGGACTGGTTTTGAATGTGTAAGGATACGGGATAACTCCAACGTACGGAGAAATAATATAATTGCTCACGTACGTTTTTTCGTCGTCCAGATCACCCAGAACATCCACGTCTTCAGGGCGGATTCCCACCTCTTCAAGGCTTTCCCTGAGAGCTGTCTGAAGCAAGTTCTCATCCTCGATATCCCTTTTCCCGCCGGGGAAGGATATCTGCCCCTTGTGATGCTCCACGGTTTCCGTTCGTTTGGTGAAAAGGATATGATCCTCTCCGTTCTTTTCAAAGATGGGTATGAGCACCGCAGAGGGAGTAGCGTTCAAATCGATGATACGCTGCTTTTCACGCTGGCTGAGAACATGTCGAATTTTTTCTTTCACTGTTGTGCCTCAAGTCGATGGGCCCAATCCTGCACAAACGGATTCACTTTGCGTTCCATGCCGATGGTAGTATCGGGGCCATGCCCGGGATAGACCGGGGTTTCATCAGGCAGCACCAGGAGTTGTTCGAAGATACCAGTCATGAGTTGCGAATGGCTCCCGCCGGGGAAATCAGTCCGCCCGATGCTGAACTGAAACAGGGTATCTCCGCTGAAGACTATCCCTTCACCCACCAGAATGATCCCGCCCGGTGAATGGCCCGGCGTATGGCGGACTTCAAATCGCACATCTCCAATCTCGATTATATCACCATGTTTAAGAGGTCTGTCCACCTGTGGTGATTTCTCAAAAACTCCCCCTTTGATGATCTCAGCCTCATGCATGGCAAAAGGAACTCCGGTTGCTTCTTTAACCCGGTTTACTGCACTCACGTGATCTATGTGCCCATGTGTAGCCACGATGAGCTTGATCTTAAGCCCCAGGCCATTTACTACCTTCAAAATGGAATCCGGCTCTGCTCCGGG
>CAZJQZ010000046.1:10707-16703 GCA_964548045.1 uncultured Dehalococcoidia bacterium
GCAGTTCGACATATACGGGCCTACCACCAGCATTCTTAGAATCAAGGTTTCCCCCTCACTATTGCTTTAAAAACGATATCCGTTCGGACTGTAGAGCCAAGCTCGATGAGGGATGGTTCCTCTCCCGCTGTCAGGTGAGAGAGACTGAACATAAAATTGAGTTCGGGATGAGTTGGGCAAATGTCCGCAACTACTTGAGCAACTCTGTTCATGGAAGACCCCTGTTTATTCTATCATACGTGGATGACGATTGCAGGGGATAACAGAATTCCCTCCTGATGTTCTTTTTAAACGGTCTTAATAAATCCTTCTGTTTTCCCTTTGTGATATAAATCACATACATTGTCCTATCTGAAACCTAGAATTGGATTATGTTTTGGGACCTCTGAACAAGCGGTGACAACTGGGGTTTGGGACAGTGTCCCGCTGGAAGGTAAGCAAAGAGGGGGAACAGTGGGGGTTGAACAAAGCTTCATGAAGTGAAAAAGCAATGAATAGTCCTCTGGAGATAACGGGCAAACTTCTTTTGTCCGGGGAAAGAATTGAGTGCTGATAAGAACACACATCCAACCATAGTTGAGGTAATCGGAAAGATTTGCGATAATTAGTAACAGGTCTGAAAATACATAAGTTTTGCCTGTCCAGTAAAGGAGGCATAATGGCAATTGATGTGATTAACGGCAAACTCAGTGAAAGAGTTGCCAGGGAAAAAGAAGGTCTGCTTTCGGCAGAACCTCGGATAGATATTGAGCGGGACAAGGCTCTTTGGGAAGCTTACACGGGGACGGACGGGCAACCTGCAGCAATGCGGCAGGCAACGTTCTTCAGCAAGCTCTGCTGCGAAAAGACCATCTATATCGACGATAACCCCATCGCCGGAACGCTCACCCAGCATAAGTATGGCAATTACCCTTTCGCTGAGATCGGGCCCCGGTGGATGAAAAAAATGGACCGCTTCCGCCTGCCAATGGGTTTTGCCGAAGTTCGGCCGGAAGAAAAGGAATGGATTCTCAAATCGGTGGATTTGTGGAAGGATCGCAACATCTTCAACCGGACACGGGATACGATTTTGCGTACCAAAGGAATCGATATCGGTACGTTGCAGAAAGCAGGTGTGGCTACCGAGATCAATCCTGGCGGACTGATAAGCGGCTTTCCTGATTACGAACTGGTTCTTGATAAGGGATTGAAGCACTTCATCGAACAATCGAGGGACCTGCAGGAAAAACTCGATACCGGCGAAAAAGATGCTCTCCAGAAATGGTATTTCTACGAGGCAGTTGTTAAGTCCCTTGAAGGGCTGGTTACTTTGTCTAATCGCTATGCTGACCTGGCCAAAGAGATGGCCGCCAGCGAGACCAATCCGCAAAAGAAGGCGGACCTTGAGCGTATCGCCGAGGCCTGTGCCTGGGTACCGGAGAACCCGGCGCGCAATTTCTTCGAAGCTGTCCAGTCGAGCTGGCTGATAGTGCTGGCTGGATGGTTCCAGAGTCCCAACATCGGAGCTTTCGCTCCGGCAAGGTTCCCTCAGTATATTTATCCTTTCTACAAAGCGGACAAAGAAGCGGGCAGGCTCACCGATGCCGAAGCGATTGAACTAATCCAGTTCTACTATCTCAAAATTCAGGCTCTGGGGCAGGTGCTGGCGCCATTCGGATTCAAGTATTCGCAGTCGCGTGTTGCTATTCAGGTAACTCTGGGAGGGCTGACCCCGGGCGGCAAGGATGCCACCAACGATGTCGACCGGCTGTGCATCGAGGCAAAGAAGCAGTTAATGATTCCGGAACCGTTGCTTTGCCTTGTTTTTCACGATCAACTTCCCGAGGATTTCCTGATTCAGTGCGTTGAGCTGATTAAAACCGGCATTGGGCAACCGGCCTTCTATGATGCGCAAAAAATCACTGCTCGTAGCTTGCTCCATCGTCCCGGTATTTCGCTGGAGGAAGCCCGGAACCAGGCCCTCACCGCCTGCGTTCAGGATATCATCCCGGGATATACCGACGGCTTCTGGGAGGGGAACATCAATAGTCCCAAGATGCTCGAGCTTGCCCTCAACAACGGGGTTGATCCCATCTCCGGGGGAGAGATCGGTATCAAGACAGGAGATATCGAATCTTTCCAAACGTATGAACAGCTTTTCGAGGCCTTATACAAGCAGATGGAATATATGATTCCCTTTATCAGGACTGTCTCTCGAACAGCCTGGAATATCGCGAGGGATTTGCCGGTGCCCTATTCATCCTCACTGGTTCATGACTGCATTGAAACCGGAACCGATCTGGTTGACGGCGGCGCCCGGTATTCCATCGGGAACGGGTCCAGTTTTGTGGGAACCATAGACCTGGCCAACTCGCTGATAGCTATCAAGAAGCTGGTCTATGATGAGAAAAAGATTACCCTGAAACAGCTCAAGGAAGCGCTGGATTGTGACTTCGAGGGATACGAAGATATCCAGAAAATGTGCATTGATGCGCCCAAGTACGGCAACGGGGATGAGGAACTCGATTTGATGGTTAAACGCCTTTACGATACCCTGTGGGATATTCATCAGGTTTATCCAGATTTCCTGGGCCGTAACACCATGCCGGAAGCCTACTCGGTATCCTCGCATGGGGCGCTGGGAGAGCTTACCGGCGCGCTGCCTAATGGCCGACATTCGAGAGTGGCGCTCACTGATGCCACCGTTTCGCCGCAGCTCGGCACAGATAAAAACGGGCCCACGGCGCTTATTAAATCGGCCGCCGGCGTTATCGATACGGTGAAATTTGGCTCCAACCATTTCAATATGCGGTTCCATCCTTCCGCTCTGACCGGGCCGGAGGGAGCACAGAAGTTTCTGGCGCTCATCAAAACCTACATGGACCTCGGCGGATACCACGTGCAGTTCAACTGCGTCAGTTCGGACATGCTGCAGGAGGCGCAGATCAATCCGGAGGAGCACAAACAACTGATCGTGCGAGTAGCTGGATTCAGCGCTTACTTCGTGCAACTGGACAAAATCGTTCAGGATGAGATCATCGAGCGGACCGAGTTGAAGTTGTAATCGCGGGCGATTCTACGGATCACTTTCGCCCCAAGGGACAGAAAATAGCGCCCTTACCTTTCAAGATATATCCCTTCCCTCGCAGGCCCGAAATTACATAGCCTGTGCTATTCTCATACATGCTTAAAGGAACTTCTTAACAAGAGGAGACTTTGGGTATCTTGGGATGGGCAAGTTTCATCATGGCCGCAATCGAACGTGAGATAGTATAATGGAAGAGAGCCATCAACAGGGAGGTCAGCATGAACAGCGTATTCGACGATCCGGAATTCAAGGCAATTATCGAGTATTTTAACCAGTTTGAACCTGCCCTCAACGGGTTTCTGGGTTTTGTAGATGAATCACCGGATTTCGATCACGCCAGCTTCAAATTTCACATGAAAGAGGATCTGATCGGGAATATCCGCTACCGTACGCTTCATGGAGGAGCTATTTCTGCTATCCTGGATATCACCGGCGGGCACACTGTCTTCCTCAAACAGTTCAAAGAAATTAAAGGCCTGCCCCTGGAAAAGCAAATGAGCCGGATTACCAAGATCGGAACCATCGATCTGCGCATCGACTATTTGATGCCGGGAAAGGGTGAATACTTTGTCTCAACCGGCTACCTGCTTCGCCGTGGGAGCAAGGTGGCAGTGGTCCGCATGGAACTGCATAACGATAATGGAGATTTAATAGCAGTGGGAACCGGATCTTACACCAGCGGCTAGAAAAATTTAATCTCTCCCGAGCAAATTTGCAAGCTAAGGGGTTGACATTTTGGATATGGTCGATAAAATAAAGGCTACGCTTTTCTGTGGAGGAAAAGATGAGTGCCAAGGGCAAAACAGGGGGGAAATCCCAGAAGCAGATCAGAGAGGAAATCATCGAGGACTGGGCAGATGTCCGGAAATGGATAGATGATTTGCAGCAGGATTGGGTCAACCGCCATGAATCGGCCAAACTTCACAAAGAAGACAAGCCACAACAATCACGGCGGCGGACTTCATCCGGCAAATAACCCCGGTCAATCAGATCGGCTAAAGCCGGCAATGCTCTGCGCACACTCTAATCCCCGCCGCACTGCCTCGGGGAAGAAAGCTCATTTTATCAATCTAAGTACTCAGTGAATGCTGTGCGTTTCTCAACTATCAGTCATGAACATGGTTATCAACAAAGAGGTAAATAATGGGCATATTTGACAGGAAGCCAAATATAGACAAGCTGGAACAGAAGAGAGATTACAACACCATAGCAAACGCACTACAGCACAGCGATATGGAAGTTCGGGCCGATGCCTCCCGGGCTTTGAGCAAAGTGGTAGCTCCGGAAGCTGTACCCATCCTTATAACACTCCTTAAGAATGAAGACTGGCATGTGCGCACCCTTACTGTCGGAGCCCTGGGGAATATTGTCCACACAGCCTGGAAGGCAGGCAGGATAGCCCACATAGACAAAGAGGCTCTCCCTGCCCTTGCTGGCGCATTGAATGACGAGGATCAAAATGTACGCTCGAATGCCTCTGTGGCCCTGGGAATGATAGGGGCGTCGGCTGTTCCGGTTCTGGCCGAGACCTTGAAAGCTCCGAACAGAGAGACTCGCGCACTGGCCGCGATGGCCTTACGAAGAATTGGCTCTGAAGCTAAATTGGCCATTCCCGAGCTGATTGAAGCGCTAAAGGATGAAAACAAAAAAGTGCGCGATATGGCCGTTATGACGCTTCGGGAGATTGGCATTAATGCTGTCCCCACCCTTGCTGAAGCACTCAGGGATGAAAATGAGGATAAGCACGAACTGGCTTTCTGGGCTCTTCGGGAGATCGGGCCTGATGCCAAAGTGGCTATCCCGGCGCTTATTCAAACGTTAAAAGATACCGACGGCAAAGTGCGCGAACTGGTTGCCAAAGCTCTGCGGGAGATCGGGCCCGAAGCTAAAATTGCCGTTCCCGCCCTCATCGAGATGCTCAAAGACGAAGACCGCAGAGCACGCGAGGTATCTGCCTGGACCCTGGGAGATATTGGCCCTGCAGCCAAAGAGGCTGTTCCTGCCCTGAGTGAAATCTTGAGAGATGAAAACAGGGATGTGTGTTACTGGGCTGCGATGGCTCTGGCAAAAATCAGTCCTTATGGGTTAACCCCTCTTAGCGAGGCATTGCAGGATAAAAGCAACGTTGTGCGCGAAATGTCCGCAATGGCGTTGGGAACCATGGGCCCCGCTGCCAGAGATGCCGTAGCTGCTCTCACAGCCAGGTTGGAGGATGAAAATCAGGAAGTTCGTGATATAGCCGCTATGGCACTCCAGGAAATCTGGCGGCCTGAAGTGTAAGCCCCTATATCCAGTAAAGGAAGCTCTAATTGACACTAAATCCCCTAATCTTAGGGAGCAAGGGTTCAAAATTTTGAACCCTTACAGGGACATTTCCAGACCCCCGAAGTCGCCACTCATTCAGAGGTTCTTGAAATCAGACTGCCCCGCCAAATCATGCAGGGCGTTTTTTGTATCCCTCGAATCATCGGAGTCCGTCCTCCACAGATGCTATAATGCAATAGTGAATTATGAACAGAGCTTCAAGGAGGAATTCTATGCCCAGTGTGTTTGACGATAAAGAATTTTCTGATCTGGTAGATTATTTCCAACAAATAGATAGTGCCAGACCTTCTTTCACCAGTTTTCTGGATTTTTCCACAGACTCACCGGATTTCGATCATCCCCTCATGAGCTTCAAGATGCGGGATAACCTGGTGGGAAATCTCATCTTCCGCACCCTGCACGGAGGAGTCATCGCTTCTATTCTGGATGCTCTTGGAGGACACGCTGTCTTTCTGCAGGTTTTCAAGCAAGTCAAAGGCCAGCCACGGGAAAAACAAGTCAGGAGAGTAAGTAAAATCGGTTCCATCGATCTGCGTATTGATTACCTGCGGCCAGGCACGGGCAGCAGTTTTAAAGCAATCGGCACTACCCTCCGAACCGGCAA
>CAZJQZ010000047.1:0-16667 GCA_964548045.1 uncultured Dehalococcoidia bacterium
TGGAATTCGGCATCGACCCCGAAGTTGCGGCCGGAGTAACCTCCGCTGTCAGGAGGAAAACACATTTGCCGGTGATTGTTAAACTCACTCCAAACGTAACGGATATCACCGCAATCGCCCGGGCAGTAGCAGATGCCGGGGCTGATTGCCTGACCGTTGCCAATACATTCAACGGCATGGCCATCGATATCACCCGCAGACAGCCTGTGCTGGGCAACACCGCCGGAGGACTTTCCGGCCCGGCGATCAAACCGCTCGCTCTTTATCTGGTCCATAAAGTTTCACAGGTTGTAAAATTGCCCGTCATCGGATGCGGCGGGATCGGATCAGCCAGCGACGCTCTTGAATTCATCATGGCCGGAGCCAGCGCTGTTCAGGTAGGAACAGCCACCTTCACCAACCCTCAATCTATGCTCAATATTCTCGGTGGGATTCAGGAATTCATGGAAAAAGAGAGGATCGAGAACATTACAGATCTCATCGGCGCAGCAAATGCCCGCAAAATGTGATATGGCACTGCAAACCAGGTTAGCGCAAATATGGGAGGCATTTCTCGATCTCCTCTTCCCCGTCAGGTGTATTGGTTGCGGGACTGAGGGTGAGTTGATCTGCTCTTCATGCCGCAAATCGTTGCCCCGGTTAGAGCCGCCATATTGCAAGGTATGTGGACTTCCCGTAGAGGAGGAGGCGTCCTGTCCCAAATGCAGCCTTCATCCTTTACAGATTAACGGTATTCGCTCGGTTTTCCGGCATGAAAAGCTGGCGCGTGACGCAGCCCATACTTTGAAGTATAATAATCTAAAGTCGCTGGCCAAGCCGCTGGCACAGCTTATGGCAGAGTATCTGGAATCCAACCCCATGCCTGTTGATGTTTTATTGGCAGCTCCAATGCACCCGAAACGAATGCGCAAACGAGGCTACAATCAGGCGCATCTACTGGCGAAAGAACTGGGCAAATTGATGCAATTACCTGTTTCACAAGGGTTGCTTACCCGATCCACCGATACCCCGTCCCAAGTTTCACTTGGGGCCGAAGATCGTCGAAAAAACGTGGCAGGAGTCTTTCGGTGTCCCGATCAAGCCTTCGCAGATAAGCAAGTGCTGCTCATCGATGACGTCTGCACTACCGGCGCTACGCTGAATGCCTGCGCCATCACCCTGAAAGAGGCAGGATCTGCTTCTGTCTGGGGATTGACCCTTTCGAGAGAATTGTAAATTTCAGGAGGATGAAATGGATCTGGTAATTAAAGGCAAAAATCTTGATGTTCCCGAGAATGCCAGGGATTATATTGAAAAAAAGGCTCAGAAATTTGACCGCCACCTTCAGAGCATTTCCAAGGCCAAAGTAGAGGTTTCCGAGGAGGACACCAGGTCCCGGGAAAATCGCTACGTTGTCGAAGTGACGGTTGACTCGAATGGGAGCTTTTTGAGAGGGGAAGAACGCGGACCCGATATCTTTACTGCCGTTGATGCCGTGGCGACGGTTATAGAAAAACAGATCAGGCGTTATAAGGACAGAATTCAGGGGAAAAAACGGTCCCGCACCAGAATTTCAAAGGTTGCTGACGCTGCTGAAGAAGCGGAATCGACTATTGATGACGATGATAGAGAGGAAGGCACGCTGATCAAGTTCAAGCGGTTCACTGTTGAGCCCATGTCGCCCGAAGAATCGGTAGACCAGATGGAACTGCTGGGGCATGATTTCTACATCTTTTTCAACGCCGATAGCGAACGATTCGCCGTGGTGTACAAACGAAGCGCAGGCGATTACGGCTTAATCGAACCGGAACTGGGGTAGGGCAGGTTTCAAACCTGCTCCTGCTATGAGAACAAATCCAGCGATTGGTCTGTTTTGATATCGAGCAGCCCGTCAGTGGATATGCGAATTGCCGGGATGATAGTAGTGGTGAGTGTGTTGAGCATCAAATGTGCGTAGGGAAGCTGACACCCCAGATTCTCCACTTCTCTCTGCAACTGTTCCAGTTGTTGTGAAATCTGTTCCATTGGCATATCGGACAACTGGCACGCTATGGGCAGGGGAAATTCGGTTTTTACCCGGCCTTGATCAAAAACCACAGCCCCGCCTTGCATCTGGCAAATCCGATTGACCGCCCCGGCCATATCATCTTCGGAAACTCCCACAACCAGGATGTTGGAAACATCCCAACTTGCCGTGGCAGCAAAGGCTCCCTTTTTGAGACTAAATCCCCGGATCAGACCCACAAACATCTTGCCTGTATTATGAATCCGATCGATGGCAGCCACTTTGATAATATCCCGATCAACATCCGATTTCACCTCACCATTCACCACAGCCATCTCAAGCAAGGCCGATTTATTGGCAATATCGGAGCCCAGATCGATCACTCTGGCAGTGACTGCATTTGCGCCGCCATCCGCTTTGATGGCGAAATCGGCGGGAACCAGATCGCGCGGCAAGCGGACAGTATTTCGGAGAGATTCCGGGTAGATATGTTTGCGAGGTTCAACCACCAGTTTCCCTTCCTGTGCCACGATTTGCCCTTTGCTTATCACATATTCGGGTTTGATAGAGGAGGGATCGGGAATAACGACAATATCAGCCTGTTTGCCCGGCGCAATACCGCCGATGATGTTATCGAGAGAAAAATGCTCGGCTGCATTGAGTGTGCCCATCTGTATTGCCGTGACCGGATCAAAACCGAGATCGATGGCTTTTTGAACCAGTGAATCCATATATCCGTGTTCGATCAAGTGTCCGGCGCCCATTCCGTCAGTAGTCAGCGTCAGCCGCCTGAAATCGATCCCCTCATCCCTGATGGCAGCAATCGCCTCCAGATCATGCCGGACATCGCCCTCCCGGATCATCACATGCATGCCCAGCCGCAATCGATCCAGCGCTTCCTGAGCAGCTATGGATTCATGATCGGAGGAATTCCCCGAAGCTGCGAAAGCTGCCAGTTTGTTGCCTCTGGCTCCGGCGGAGTGGCCTTCGAGTTTTTTGCCGCAGGCCAGCGTTCGGGCAAAAAGATCAAGCAGTTGCTGATTTCCCTTTATCACCGGAACCCAGTTACTTTCACCCACTCCCATGATTCCATCTTGCTCCAGCAGTTTGTCGAATTGTTCGGGACTGATGATATCTTTGTAATCGACCTGCCCGTTAGCCAGCGTCGAAGGAGCGGTGGCAAATATCTTTATCGGCTGATCTGCAACCGATTCCAGAAAATCGATGACACCCTCGTATCCTACGGTAAACGCGAAGTCCAGCATCTCTGAAATAATAGTAGTGGTGCCGGTTTTGATGACGTATTTCAGAAACTCGTCGATAGTGCCGTGAGTATGCAGAACGTGGGCATGCCCGTCAATAAATCCCGGTATCAGAGTTTTCCCGGCAGCATCGATCACCTTCGTTTCAGGCCCGATGGTATGGGAAGCGTCTTCGCCAACATAAGCAATCCACTCGCCCCTGGTGGCCACTGACCAACCCTTCAGTATTTCTCCAGTATAGACGTTGACCACATCGCCACCGGTGATGGCCAAATCAGCTTTTTCATTACCCAGTGCTACGTTCACCAGACTTTTCAGTTGAATTGCAGTGGGAGAAGTTGTTTTTTTCATGATTACGTAGGGTGGGCTGTGCCCACCATCAAAAGCAATGCCTATTCACAAGTGGCGGGCTGAGCCCGCCCTACGCTATTCGTGTCCGACCCCATCCATCAGAGCTAATCCCTCACATCCCCAACCTTCATCATACCATTCAATATTAACATATTCGCGAAAACTGCTATGTTGCCAATCGATAGGATTTTTCACCAATCCGTGTTTTACCGGATTATAATGGATGTAATCCATATGCGCTTTATAGTCATCTTCATCCTTTATTTGATGCTCCCAGAAACGTCGCTGCCAGATTATCCCTTCACGACGACGTTCCCTTGCTGGCGTTTGAACTGCCTTGATTTGTGAAAGTCCCTTCATCCGTTTGGTGAATTCTTTTTTGATCAAAGCCCACCTGATCGAGTAATCGCTGTCTCCTTCCGGCAAAGTCCAAAGGCAATGAATGTGATCCGGGAGAGTCACCCATGCATTTACCTCAAACGGATAGCTTTCGATTACATCTTCGAGGATATTGTCCATAGTCGCTATGCTTTGTTCCACGCACAAAATCGGTTGACGTTGATAGGTTACAACGGTGAAAAAGTAGGTCCCACCTGGGGTGCGTGCCCTTCGATAGTTTGGCATTAATGCTCACCCATTTCGAGAATCCAATATTGAAACCACGTAAAATGTAGGGTGGGCTGTGCCCACCTTATCAATAATGGCGGGCTGAGCCCGCCCTACGCCTAGACACAAAATCGGTTGACGTTGATAGGTAACGACGGTGAAAAAGTAAGTCCCGCCGGGAGTGCGTGCCCTTCGATAGTTTGGCATTAATGCTCACCCATTTCGAGAATCCAATATTGAAACCACGTAAAATGTAGGGTGGGCTGTGCCCACCACCAAAAGCAACGCCTATTCACAAGTGGCGGGCCGAGCCCGCCCTACACTTATTTCTTTGCAGCTTCTTTCATCTCTTGGGCATATTTGATTGCATCATGACTTCCGTAGTATTTTCGACGATGAAGTTCGATACTTCCTATTTTGCCTCGTTCAAGAAGCGTGCTTAGTGCCCATTTCACAGTACCTTTCGAATACTCACCATCAGCTTTATAAGTAAAAACAGGATTAGAGTTCTTAATGCCTTCAGGATTTGACATCAAAATTTGAATTTGCTTAATATCCTCATTACACATACGAAATAGTTGGTCAGGATGATCCTCAAGAACCTTAAGTACCATTTTCTGACTTACAGCTAGTTCCGGACCATTCCCAATGATATGTTCGATTTTAGGCATGTCAAACCTCCAACATTTTATATCAACATATCACACCAACAATTTATTGTCAACATTTTGCCGCCAAGCAGCATTCCATTTCACATTCCAATCGTAGGGTGGGCTCAGCCCACCTCCAACATCAATTGCGGCGGGCCGAGCCCGCCCTACAGCAACCGCTGTTGCGCGTCGCTATCGGGCGAGGTATAGCCAAGATGAGAGCGGGCGACCTCTCCGACCTTCCGGCCGGAAGGGGTGCGAATTACAAATCCCATCTTGAGAAGATACGGCTCCACTACATCAACCAGGGTATTCGTCTCCTCATTGATCGTCGCAGCGAGAGCCTCCACCCCAACCGGTCCTCCCTTGTAATTTTCCAGAATTGTGGCCAGATACTGGCGATCGAGCCGATCGAGCCCGGCTGCATCAACTCCTTCCTTGGTAAGGGCCTCATCGGCAATTTTCTGTGTGACTTTTCCATCGGCATTCACCTGGGCATAGTCTCGCACCCGGCGAAGCAATCGGTTGGCAATTCTGGGTGTCCCCCGGGAACGGCGGGCTATCTCTTGTGCTCCCTCATCATCCACCTCAACACCGAGTATCCCGGCAGACCGCTTGACCACTCTGGTCAGTTCTTCAGGGGAATAATAATCCAGATGGTACACCATGCCGAACCGGTCGCGGAGCGGGGCGCTCAGCATACCGGCACGCGTGGTGGCACCAACCAGCGTAAAATGCCTGAGTTGATACGGCAGGGTCTTGGCATAGGCTCCCTTGCCGTAGATGAAGTTGACCTCAAAATCCTCCATTGCCGAATAGAGATATTCCTCCACCGTGCGGGAAAGCCGATGTATTTCATCGATAAACAGGACCTCGCCGGTATCCAGATTGGAGAGGATGCCCACGATATCGACGGGCTTCTCCAGCGCCGGGCCTGCTGTGTGGGTGATGCGGGTTTGCATTTCGGTGGCAATGATGTGAGCCAGAGTGGTTTTACCCAGCCCCGGAGGACCGTGCAAAAGAATATGTTCGGCCGGTTCCCCGCGATTGGCAGCCGCCGTCAGGGCCACCTGCAGGCTCTCCACAACATCCGATTGGCCAATGTATTCAGAAAGCTTCTGAGGCCGAAGGTTCCAGGCGAACTGCTCCTCGGGAGCCTCCGATTTGGCTACGATTTCTTCCTGTTGCTGGTCTTCGCTACTTACCGACCGCTCACGAGCCATTTTGCCACCTGTGTCATTCCGAATCGAGTCCGGAATTTCTCTTCCTGCTTTTCCTCTGGATTCCCGCCTTCGCGGGAACGACATTATTGTTTCTGGATTCCCGATTTATCGGGAATGACATTGCTATGAGTTATCCTCCTGCCGGGTATAGCCTCCCGTGGCCAGGTAGTTTTCATCCATCTTCGTGTAACGGGAGTATACATAGCGATCGATCAACCGCTTGCCCACATACCACGTCAAAAAGAAAAATAATGGAAAGCTGCTTTCATTTATAAAATAATCAGCGGTACTATTATTCTCGTAATCATATATATGAAGCAAATGTACCAACACCTCCATCACCATCACGACTCCTATGGATTGCTTATGACTGCGCCTGCCATCCTCCCAGGGAATACGCGGATCATTATCTGTTTTCTCATCCAGTCCATAAAACGCATATAGCCAACCCGTTGCTTCGCGCCGGTGATATCCAATTGTCATTATCACACTTCCCTCAATCCATTTGAATAACGGTATCCAGGCAAAGAATATCCCAACACCGGACGCGATTCCCCAAAGCCCTATTAAATCCATATATACTTACCTAACGGGCCATCCCCGGTTGCGGTTTTTGGATCGGGCCCGGGGTCACCATGAGCTGGCCCGGATCGGGCATCTTCCCGCCGGATGCGCTCCATACTCGATAAGGAACGGAAATGACATGAAAGGTGATTATGTTATCCTCTGCAATCATTTCTTTTCAGCCCGGAATACTTCGCGAATCAATTCCTCGATATCTTTGATTTCGGGCCGCATTTCCAGAATCGCATCCACCTTCGCTTTCGCTTCCGTCAGCTTGTATCCCAAACCTGTCAACACTTCGATAGCCTCACCGTGCATATCCCTTCGGATCACCTTGGGCACGCTATCGTATCCTTCATCTTTGAGCAGCGCAAATTCGGCCACCTTTTCTTTGAGAGTAGCGATGATCTTCTGCGCGGCTCGCCCGCCGATTCCGGGCATGCTCTGCAACAGGCGGGCATCGCCATCTTCAATAGCATTGGCCACTGTGGAAACTGAAAACACGAATGCCCTGGCTGCCTTGGCCGGGCCAAGCCCTTCCACCTCGATCAGCTTTTCGAAAAAACGTTTTTCGAACTCGTTGTTGAAGCCTACCAGAACCGGCCGGGGCTGCCGTTCGGTGATGTGATAATAGGTTTGAAGTGTGATCGCTTCACCGATCTGTTTTTGCGAATCGATGAGCGAGCGCATCACGAACATGGGAAGGAGAACCTCGTACCCCACACCACCGATATCCACCACGATTTTCGAGGCTTCCTCGTCGATACTGCTGATCCTGCCTGCGAGATGGGAAATCATTTCGTTCTCATGACGTCGTGGATACGCTGGAGGTCCCCCACAGCGGCCATCACCGGGCTGGAAACAGTCCAGTAATGGCAAACCGCCGCCGCCAGCGCATCCGCCACATCATGAGGTTTGGGAGCTTCCTTTAGTTTAAGCCTGAGTTGAATCGCCCGCTGCATCTGTTCCTTCGATGCCCTTCCGTTACCTGTCAGGCACGATTTTATTTCTGTGGCGGCATAATTGTAAACCGGGACCCCTTTTTGGGAGGATGCCAGGCAAATCACTCCCCGGGCATGTCCCATCAAAATGGCCGTGGACGGATGCTCGTAATGGGAATAGAGCATTTCCAGTGCCGTTGCCTCTGGCCCAAACTCATCGAGAATTTCAACAATTCCATCGTAAAGCGTGATTAATCGTGCTTCCAAAGTCTCCTCCGCAGAACCGGGGCGGATCACTCCGCCTTCGAGCAACACCACATCGGAACCGGAAATCTCGATAGCTCCATATCCGGTTGCGTTCAGTCCGGGGTCAATTCCCAAAATCCTCATAATCGCTTTCCCCGATTATACCCGCTCTTGAGGTCGTTTTTCCACCAGAATCGTGTTCTTGAGCGTCATCACTATCTCACCGTTCTGATTTTTAAGCATGATGGCATCGGTGATAATTCCGCGATCCGGCCTGCTTTGCGATTCGCGCTTCGTCACGCATTCCATTTCAAAGGAGATGCTGTCGCCGGGCCGAACCGAATTGACGAAGCGTAATTCATCGGTTGCCAGCCGGGCCAGCGCCGCCGACCTGCCCATTCGATCTTCGTATTTGTGCATCAGATACGTTTGGATAGCCAGAAGAAATGCCCCGGGAGCAACAATCCCGCCGAACATGGTATCCTTCGCCGCCTCTTCATCGGCGTGAAAAGGTGCCGGATCCCATCGTCTGCCGAACTCAAGAATCTCTTCTTTTGTCACTATATAATCCTCAGGCCCGACGATCTTCTGCCCAATCTCAAAATCCTCAAAATACTTCATGATGTTATTTCAATCATCGAGTCAACCGGCTCGTTCCCAAATAAGGTAGGCCTTTTGATTCTTGCCGTTTATCAAAAATGATGGTGTGCTCAACAGCAGCTTCTCATCTTTGATTTCAATAAAGCGATGTTGTTTGGTATCAACCCAATTGGGGAAGAGGCTGGCTTCAATACGGTGAGTGACTGTCCCTTCGCCAGTAGAATACCTGCCACAATATGAAACGAACGAATCGGCCGCCGCCGCTTTTTCCTCGTTTGTCCCTCCTCGAAAATCATCCGAAGCATATCTGGACCGATCGGATCGCATGATAGCTAAAGAGAAATATCCATCCGCTCCATAGATGAGATACCCTTTTGGATCGTGGCCGTCCGGGTAGGTCACCTGACCATCCTCACTTCGCACTTCGGTGGATATGATTTTCCACGTTCCTACCAGGGAACTCTGCATGCATTATCTCCAGATCAATTATGATTATGGAAAGCCGCCACAATCTGAGAGGTATCGTAATACTGCATTTGGCTGGCAATCAGCCCGTCTTTGACGGTGAAAACCTGCACCCACTGATGATCGTAGAACTTGCCGGTTGCTCTCACCTGGCACTGATGTTTTCCTTCGATGATCACCCGATCACCTTGCGCGCTTACTCCGATAGTATCCATAACATAAGGTTGAACCGCGCTCCACATATCGCGGATAAACTCCAAAACCTGCTGCTTGCCGTGGCGCGGTTTGGCCCAGGTGAGTTCCCGAGGTGGGCTCAGACTGACCGGCGATTCCCAGTAAACATCATCCGCAAGAGCGTCCATCGCTGTCTGGGTATCGCCCGATCCGATGGCGCTGATAAATGTTTGTACTACCTGAAGATTTCTTCTTTCCTTCGCTTCCATGATTTGCCTCTTTCAATCGATGCGTTTGTCCAAACTAGCTTCCTGATAGATGCTGACTAATTCCGCAAGATAAATGGCAAAACCGATAGTGCAATCCCTAATCCCAAGAAGACCGGGGTATTAACAAACACCAGATAAGAAAGGATGGCCAGTCCGATCCCGGCAAACAGTATCATTGGTTTGCCATGCCTTTTGCCGCTCCAGATGTATCCCATTCCAATTGCACCGAACACGATCGAACCAAATATCGCTGCGGTACCCATTAATCCTTCTTTCTCCGTTCACTGGTAGTTCACTCATGCCAGATTCCACAATCCATGATCTCTATGGAACCGCGACTGTAAACTGCCCCGGCTGAGTTACCTGTATCACGCCTCCCCAGTTGCACATCAGTTTGGAGCTGTTATTCAGCGCCGGCTTGTTGCCGATCATCACTGTAGGTGAACCCGGAGCCCACGGTGCGCTAGTGACCGGAACACAAGGCATCGGGGTTAATACACCCATCGCCGCTGCCGTAGCCGCTGCTACCTGCGGATTACTGGGCGAGTTGCACATCCCGAAAGGCATGATGTTTTTCATCGGCACATTATCCATGATCGTGGCCGCAGGCTGTCCTCCAGCCAGCACCATGTTCTCCGGTGTGACTACCATTGTGCCTGGCGCAACACCAAAACTGCATTGCAACATGGCTCCATTACATACTTCCTGGCCCATGATTTGCCTCCCGGTATAATAATTCTATATGTCTCTCCAAGATCATTCGATCCGCAAAATGGGTATGGACATGGGTCTAATTAGGGAACCTCTGATCAACCCCCTTTATCCTCCAATCTTGGGGGGGGGATTTTATAGCTGGTGGGACACCCCCAGATCCCCGAAGTCACTCTTATTCAGAGGGTCCTTAGATTAATTCCCTAACTACACTTAGTATACCCGCATCCGTAACAGATATGACACCCTTCCTGATAAACCAGCAACCCTCCGCACTCGGGGCACTGCCCCCCCATCACTCCTGTAGCCGAGGCCCCGTTACCGCCATTGTTCTGAACCTGAACCTCCTCGATATCTCCATCACCATTCTGTGGTACTCGTGGCGGCTGGTGTTTCATCTGCCTCTCCAGCACTGTGGCAATCGCATCGGCACAGGAAAGAACTGCATGTCCTCCCGCCCAGGCAATGGAAGGACAGCGAATCCCTTTCAGATTCTTAACGATCGATTCTGTTCCTATTCCTGCCCGTAGCGACATGGATATCAGTCGAGCGATCGCTTCGAGTTGTGCTGAAGCACAACCGCCGGATTTACCCAGACTGGTGAAGACCTCGCAAATACCATTTTCGTCGGAGTTGACCGTCACATAAAGCGCACCGCAACCGGTGGTCATCTTCTCCGTCACGCCAAATGTAATAGTTGGCCTTTCCCGTGGTGTCATCCTGCCCGTCTCTTCCACCACCTCGACCGCCTCCTCAGCTTTGCCGGCAATATTCAGCACCTGCACGTCACGGCTGCCATCGCGATAGATAGTGACACCCTTGCAACCTTCCTTGTAGGACAGCAGATACGCATTGGCTACATCCTCGCGGGTGGCATGATTGGGGAAGTTGATCGTCTTGGAAACGGCGTTATCAGTATGCTGCTGGAACGCAGCCTGCATCTTGATATGGGTTTCCGGGGTGATATCATGTGAGATCACAAACACTTCCTGAACCCATTCCGGGATCCCTTCAACCCCGCGAATCTTGCCTGTCTCGGCCAGAGTTTGCATGAGTTCATCACTATAGAATCCCTCTCGTCTGGCCACTTCCTCAAAGATGGGATGCACCTCTACCAGTTTATCGTTATCCAGTATCTGCCGAAAGTAGCTCAAGGCAAACAGGGGCTCGATGCCGCTGGAGCAACCGGCAATAATGCTCAGCGTGCCTGTAGGGGCGATGGTAGTCCGGGTAGCATGCCTGAGCTTTGGCGCTTTTGGCTTATCGTAGATGCTCCCTTTAAACTTGGGGAAAGCGCCTCTTTCTTTAGCAAGGTCAATCGAGGCTTGCTTCGACTCCTGGTCAATAAACTCCATAACCTCGCCGCCGGTCTTGAGTGCCTCTTCGCTGTCATAAGGAATGCCCAGGCGGATGAGCATATCGGCAAAGCCCATCACCCCCAGCCCGATCTTGCGGGTGGACTTGGTCATCTCCTCGATTTCCGTCAGCGGGAACTGGTTCATCTCAATGACGTTATCCAGAAATCGAACGCAGGTCCGCACTACTCGCCGAAGCTTTTCCCAGTCAATGACCGGGGAACCACTCTCTTCGCCGATCATTTTGGCCAGATTGATAGAACCGAGATTGCAGCTCTCATACGGCAGAAGCGGCTGCTCACCACAGGGATTAGTGCTCTCGATAGCACCGAGGTGAGGTGTGGGATTATCCCGGTTGATCCTGTCAAGAAAGACTACTCCGGGATCGCCGTTGCTCCAGGCAAGATCGACCATCTTATCGAAGACCTCTTTCGCATCAAGTTGGCCGGCCACCTCTTTGGTGCGGGGATTGATTAGATCGTAGTTCCCGCCGGTTTCCGCCGCTTCCATGAACGCCTCGGTGGCAGCTACCGAAAGATTGAAATTGTTGAGGATGTCATGGTTTTCTTTGGCTGTGATGAAACTCATAATATCCGGGTGATCCACGTTCAAAATCCCCATGTTAGCGCCCCGGCGCATCCCTCCCTGTTTGATTACGTCTGTTGCTGCGTCGAAGGCCTTAATGAAGGAAACCGGCCCGCTGGCCACTCCGCCGGTGGAACCAACCCGGTCGCTCTCCGGGCGCAGCCGGGAGAAGGAAAAGCCGGTACCGCCACCGCTCTTGTGGATCATGGCCGTGTGCTTGACCGCATCGAAGATGGATTCCATGGAATCTTCCACAGGCAGCACAAAACAGGCGGAAAGCTGGCCCAGTTCCCTTCCGGCGTTCATCAATGTGGGGGAGTTGGGCAGGAATTCCAGATTGGCCATCAATTGATAGAATTCCTCTTCTATATCTTCTGTATCCGCTTTCTGGTCGAATATCTTCTCCGCGGAAGCGATGAACTGCGCCACCCGTCGGAAGAGATCTCCCGGCGTTTCAACTGGATTGCCGTCTTTGTCTTTGCGCAGATAGCGCCGCTCCAGCACGATTTTGGCATTGGTCGAAAGCTCAATTTCCCTGGCTTCGGATTTGGCCTTGTGTCCCTTCCCGGGCTTTGGCTGGGCCGCTGCTGCTTCCCGGACAGGGGCGAGGGTAACTTCAGCCAGAACTTCCTTCACCTTGGCCTGAATCTCCGCCTCCGAGATGCCGGTTCTGCGTGGCTCCATCGGCACCATATCTTCCCAGCCGGGTAATACCCCGGATGCCGGCTCCAGCCAGTCCAGCCGCCCGATTACCTGCTCGACCATCTGTTCTGCCACTTCCCGATCAGGAAGGCCGCTGGATTCGGCCGCAGAAAAGACCGCCTTGGCGATTCTGTTCCGCAGCTGAGCAATCGAAGTATTTGTCTTCCGGGTCTGTTTTACGGCCATGATATCCTCCTGATGGAAATTTCAAATTTCAGAATCCAAATACCAGAATTACCACCGCTTACTCGGCAAGTTCTTCACCGGAAAGAAGGGGTAACTGGCTGCCGCTTTCCGGCTTGTCAACCAGATCGTCCACCACTTTCTTCAAACTGCTGATATCCGCAAAAGAGCGATAAACGCTGGCAAAACGAATGTAGGCGATTTGATCCAACTGCAGGAGCCGCTCCATGACCATCTCTCCCACTTTTGATCCGGATATCTCGTTCCTGCCCATTTGCTGGAGTTCGAATTCAATTTCATCCACCATTTTTTCTACAGTGCCGGTGGGAAGCGGACGTTTCTCGCAGGATTTGCGGATACCGCGAAGGAGTTTTTCCCGATCAAATGGTTCGCGCCGTTTGTCCTTCTTTACGATGGTTATATTGGAGGTATCCACCCGTTCGTAGGTGTTGAACCGTTCCCCGCACTGCAAACACTCACGGCGACGGCGAATGCCTTCGTCAGCGCTGCGGGAATCGACTACCTTGAAATCAGTATGACCACAGTAGGGACACCTCATCAAAAACCCCAATATATGGTATCACACAACAAAACTACCACAAGATATTGGGGTTGTCAAGGTTTAAAAAGGTAAAAAGAGGGCCACCCGATGCAGTATCAGATGGCCCAAAATTACACTTAAGGAATTAGCACGTTTCTTTTTACATTCATCAGCGAGGTTGCACTGTCTACTGTGATATCATATCTGCCGGGTTTGATCGGTCCCACCTGTAATGCAGCTTTTGTACCGCTGGTTGTCGTGGCGCATGTTGTGACACCATTGAAATAATAGGTAGCCGATCCGGGGCTCAACAAGCAGTTATCGGGGCTGTCGGGCGGATAAAAACCTACGCTTATCGGCTCTTCACACCGATCTTCATCTTGGAAACGAACATAGATGGTTACATCATGCAGGCATTCGTTATAAAGATCAATTATTTCCGCTTCCGAAAGGGCTCTATTGTAGATACGGACTTCGTCAAGGATACCGTCGAAGTGTTCAGTTGTAAGATGAGAAGTCTTCCCGATTGTTGAATCTGTAGCATATGAACCCATAAGCTCACCCAAACCGACAAACGGATCGGTATCGACGAGCACATTATTCAAATACAATTTTTGTCCAACACCTGACTCCTTTGTCCACAAAACGTGATACCATTCTCCAACTGTTACAGGTTCTGGGGTTTCGAGGAAATGCCAAATTTGGGAATCCTGGTGAATGCCTACCTCAAACTTGCCACCGGAATTGGAATTTACACGAGCAAGGAAAAGTGGGCCCGCTGCTTCAATACTCTCTGTATAAACAAATCCATTTTCAGCAATCGAATCGGTTTTGAACCAGAAAGAAATTGTGAAATCATTCAATGTAGATACAAAGACAGAATCTGTGACAGCTACGTAATCATCGATGCCATCAAACTCAAGCGCATTCCCTCCCTTGCCCGCAGCTCTTTTTTCAATCTTCCACTGCCAATCGTCACTGCCAGGAGAATTATCCCAACCAGTGATATAAGCATAGCCTGAATCAATAACAATATCATGGGCTCCATCACTGCCACTGCTGGGATTAACTGGCTCAGTCCACTCCAGAGAGCCGTCACTTAAAGCTCTCTTCTCTATCCTCCATTGGCGATCATCTCCGCCTGGAGAACTATCATAACCTGCAATATAAGCATAGCCTGAATCAATAGCAATGCTAAAAGCAACGTCGTTACCACTGCCGGGATTAACGGTCTTAGTCCACTCCAGAGAGCCGTCACTCAAAGCCCTCTTCTCTATCCGCCACTGGAGGTTATCGCCACCTTGAGAACTATCATAACCTGCAATATAAGCATAGCCAGAATCAATAGCAATAGAACGGGCACGATCATTACCACTGCCGGGATTAACGGTCTTGGTCCACTCCAGAGAGCCGTCACTCAAAGCCCTCTTCTCTATCCGCCACTGCTGATCGTTATCGCCATTAGTCTCATCATAACCCACAACATAAGCATAGCTGGAATCAACAGCAATATCACAAGCCGCGTCATCATAACTGCTATGAGCTATGGTTTTATCCCAGATGAGAGCGCCATCGCTTTGGCTCCTTTTTTGAACTCTCCAGTAGTAGTCAGGCCCATCAAACAGACCTGCAGCATAAACATATTGGGAATCAAGAGCTAATGCATTTGTTGTTGAGCCATACTCGGAACTATCAGTGATTGTCCAGCCCTGAGAGCCATCACTCAAGCTGAATTGCTCCAGATGCCAGTAAGGACCCATTACGTTTGGCATATACCTGGTGGCAACATAACCGTAACCGGTTGTTGGATTCAAAGCAATATCATGGATCCAGTCTCCATAATTTCCAGAATCCATGGTGCGCGTCCAGACCACGGAACCATCGCTTTTATGCCGCTTCTGCCATCTTGCCTGCGTATCATAGGTGCTACCCAGGCGTTGTCTGCCACCAACGTAAATATAATTCGACTCAGCTGCAATTGAAATAGTCGTATCGGAATAAGAAGATTCCCCGACAGTAGGATTTTCAGTTACATCCCAAATCAAGTTACTTCCGCAAACACCATCGACTAAATCAGCTTCGTAAACAACGCCATCGTGACTACCAGCAATGTCCGGAGTTATGCCGCTATTGATTTCATCGAAAGGCCAGTAGGCTACTGGGCCGGAAGGGGCGGTCTCGACGAAATGAGCCGTCACCGACTTATCGGTATTCATGAATACAGTGCCCGGATTAACTGCTCCGGCCAGATCTCCGCTCCAATGATCGAATTCGTATCCGTCAGCCGGGTTGGCGGTCAATGTTACGATCGTGTTTTCATCGTAGGTTCCACCGGCAGGATTTAGAACAACACTTCCCACTCCAGCCGGATCGACTGAGGTTGCGAGGGTATGCTGCGGAATCGGAAGTGTTGCAAAGGATTGCTCATTGCCATAGCCATTACCATCACCAGCGGCTTTGGCCCTGAAATAATATGTAGTATCGGGAGTCAATCCACTAATACCAGCATGGAAAGCTCCCGGTGCGCTCATAGGGCTCCCGGCAGTAACAATATAAGGGTATATACCAGATGTAATTCCATATTCAAATGAAACATCAACGCTGCCCGCTGTACCCAGATCATTCAGCGTTCCACTTAAAGTGGCCGAATAAGGAGTAATGCTATCAGCGAATCCCGTTGTGACTACCGGAGGAGACGTAACGGGAGCAGATTTTGCATTTATCACAAAACCAATTATGCATTGTAGATTGACATTATCGTGAGTCAAACTGGGAACTTCATCAGTGCCAGTGGCTGATTTGTAGCCATCTACGCCATCAGCATTCGACATGGTATGTTCTCCCCATTCAGTAAAGCCGTTATTAACTGTGTACTCTCCGGCTTTTCCACACGAACCGCTAACAAAAAACATATCACCACTTGGGGCGGTCAAAGTCCCGGTAATTATCGTGGGCACATTATCATTTGAACCATTGGAATCCATCTCTCCAATAAGATTCAATTGATTGACATTGCTGAGAAACACGCTGGAACATGAGACTTCATCAGGAATCTCATCCCACCAATTGGTTGCAAAGGTGTCTCCAGTAGCAGCAGCAATACCAGCTTCATCGAGAATATAAGCACACACATAAGTGCGATGACTGGTCTCTATAACCAATCTGTCAACAACCTTCGTCATTGGCTGGCCGCCATAAGTTACGGATAGAAGATTGACCACATCGCCAACACTATCCTCGGCATGAGCAAAAAGA
>CAZJQZ010000048.1:0-16600 GCA_964548045.1 uncultured Dehalococcoidia bacterium
TTTGATCGTTTTTTTCATATTTCCCATCCTTCACAAAAGTATGATTTGATTAGGAAGTTCTGATCACACTTTGATCTCCGAGACCCTGTCTTCACAATTTGTTCAGATGTTACTTAAGGATGCTCTGAAGCTCCCGTATTCTAAGCGTACAAATAATAGGAGTTTCTAACCAGAGGGAAGCCCATCAAATACAGGGCAGGTTAACACCAAAAAAGTCTGGGGTATGCACGGCAGGGTTCTATTTCTTTGACGATTAGTATGAGTTAGTGTAGGATAAGAACACGCTGGTCCCTCCGGGCTGAGGATTGAGGTAATAACTATGAAATGTCCAAAATGTGGGAACAGACCTGTTTCACCAGCTAAGTATATTCTGCATCCCAATCTCAGGCGAACCAAGTGCTCCCATTGTGGGGTTCAGTTGAAACGGAATAGAAGTTCTTACTATGTCTGGTATGGTGCTACGCTTGGGGCTGTAGTTGTTGGATTATCAATGGCATTATTAGCTGTTTATCTGCAGGAAAGCGCTGACTGGAGTGGCCTCGATGCGTTTTTGATGGTAATTGGTTTGCTGTTTATTATTGGTATTCCGATTGAGCTGCTGCTTTTCAAATATGAGAATTACACCGTTAATGAAGACTCACAACCTCTGAAAAGCGGGCCTGTAGATTCCGACAATGCCTGATCCCGAGTCACAGGATTTGCTCGATGAAGATTTGCATCTACAACTTGTTCTGACTCTCCACGTTCGTAAAGCCGGTGCAAGTTGCCGGCAATTGATATCACGCGCCTCCTGCTGCTTCACGGACATCGCTATCAGGATCGTTTCTGGCGATCTCGGCGAGTACGACCGAATCCTCTACGCGCCTTACCGCAGCCCAGCGAACGTCACTATCCTGATCGGTTTTGGCGATCGTGGCGAGCGCGGCTTGATCGTTTACTCGATCCACTGCTGCCAGGCGTATCCAGCTACTGGAATTGGTCTTGGCAATACCGGCGAGCACGGCCTGGTCATTTACTCGATCCACTGCTGCCAGGCGGACAGGCCAGTGAGAATCGGACTTGGCAACCTCGGCAAGTAAAGCTTGATCTTCTACACGTCTCACTGCCGTCTTGCGGACATCACTATCAGTGTCGTTTTTGGCGACATCGGCAAGCACTGCTTGATCCTCTACACGTTCCACTGCCGCCTTGCGGACATCACTGTCAGGATCGTTTCTGGCGATCTCGGCGAGTGCGGTTTGATCCTCCTCTATACGCGTTCTAGCAATCTTGCCGGCATCGCTATCAGGATCGTTCGCTGCAATCTCAGCGAGCAAGACTTGATCGTTAATGCGCATCATCACTGCCTTGCGGACATCACTGTCAGAAGCGTTTTTGGCAATCTCGGCGAGTAAAGTTTGATCGCTTATGCGTGCCATCGTTGTCTCGCGGACATCGCTATCAGGATCGCTCTTGGCGATCCCGGCAAGCACGGTTTGATCCTCTACGCGTTCCACCGCTGCCAGACGGATCCAACTACTGGAATTGGTTTTGGCGATCTCAGCAAGCACGGTTTGATCATCAATGCGTCGTACTGCTACCTTACGGACATCGCTATCAGCATCGGTCCTGGCGATCTCGGCAAGCACTGCTTGATCCTCTACGCGTTCTACCGTTACCAGGCGGACGCGGCTGTCAGAATCGGTCCTGGCAATATCAGCGAGCACGACTTGATCTTCTACGCGTTCCACCGCAGCCAAGTGGACACGTTTATTAGAATCGTTCATGGCGATCTCGGCAAGCACGGCTTGATCTTTTACTTGCTCCACTGCTGCCAGGCGGACAGCCCAATTAGAATTGGTTTTGGCGATCTCGGCAAGCACGGCTTGATCTTCAATGCGATCTATCGCCGCTTTACGGACATCGCTATCAGTATCGTTTTTGGCGATCTCGGCAAGCACGGCTTGATCCGCTACGCGTTCCACCGCAGCCAGTCGGACATGGCTGTCAGGGTCACTCTTGGCGAGTCCGGCAAGCACGGCTTTATCTGTTACGCTCGTAATTGCAGCTTTGCGAACATTGCTATCAGAACTTTTCCATTTGGGCTTGAATAAATCAAACAATATTATTGGTCCTTTCGATATTACAAGATTATACTCTCTGTACGAGAGGGGTTTGCTCGGCGTTCCTATGCTACAACATCTTTAACCTGTACGTCAATCATGTAATCCCCCAAATTTTGAATTATGTGCTAGTTGATGAATAGCTCAATTTGAGTCATTTTGTGAATTCTTGTTTTCAGTAATCCATCGGCCTGCCCCGCCATTAGTGGGTTGGCTGTGGTGGCCTCGGTCTTCGGGGCCAGATTGGTTCACCTTTGAAAAGCTTGTAAATAATCACTACGCCCAGCCCGAAGAGGAATCCCCCAATATGTGCCCAATAGGCCACTCCGCCGGATTGTGATGAGGTTCCCAGATCCCCAATTGCAGGGATGAACTGGAGTATGAACCAGAAACCCAGCAAATAGATGGCGGGAATTTTGACAAAGGTGATAAAGATGAATATGATCGCTGTACCGATTCGGCTATAGGGGAATAAAAGTAGATAGGCTCCCAGAACACCGGCTATCGCTCCGCTGGCACCGATGGTTGGAATCTCAGAAGTAGTTTGGGTGACAGCTTGAAGCAGGCAGGCGGCAACCCCGGCTGCCAGATAAAACAACAGGTACCGGAAGTGCCCGAACTTGTCCTCGATGTTATCTCCGAAAACCCACAGGAAAAGCATATTGAACAGAAAGTGCATCCAGTCGCCATGCACGAACATGGAAGTGAACATGGTTGCCCAGGTGGGAACCGGAGATTTGATATCGATATATTCGAAGCCTGTATACAAAGTTTCATAGTTGATGCCATGAAACAGCTCATTGGGAATTAGACCGAACTGGAGAAAGAAAGCATCCTTGGATATTCCTCCGAGAGTCAATTCGTAGATGAAAACGGCGGCGCAGGCAATGATCAAACTGATATTGACGTACGGGAAACTGGTTCTTTTCAGATCACCATCAGATAATGGAAGCATGCAGGTTTACGCTCCAGCCAGTGAAATCTGGACTCGTTGGCATTGCAATCGACTTGCTGATTCTATTATACTTTATATTTGTCGACCGGATTTTGTCAAAAGCCCGGTGGCGGGAGAATACGATGACGAATTGGCCGGAAGTCGAAAAAAAGTATTTCATGTCTGCTTTTAAACGGCAGCCCTTAGTGTTGGTTAGAGGTGAAGGCAACAGGGTATGGGATGAAAGCGGAAAGGAATACCTGGATTTTGTTGGGGGTTGGGCGGTAAATTCCCTGGGACATTGCCACAGGGCTATTGCTGATGCTTTGAATGAGCAATCCAAAACGCTGATTCAGGTATCCAATCACTATTACACTATTCCTCAATTGCAACTGGCAGAGTTGCTGGTAGAGAACAGTTGCCTCGATAAGGTCTTTTTCGGCAACAGTGGAGCCGAGGCGAACGAAGGGGCTTTTAAGCTGGCACGTAAATACGGACGCATGAATCGCAACGAGGCGTATGAGATTATCACTGTTACCGGATCGTTTCATGGAAGAACTATCGCTGCTATTGCGGCAACCGGACAGTACAAATTCCAGAATCCGTTTGTGCCGTTGCCCAACGGATTTATCAACGTGGAATATGACAGCATCGATGCGATAAAGAAAGCCACAACCGACCTGACGTGTGCTGTAATGCTGGAGCCAATTCAGGGCGAGAGTGGTGTGAATATGCCTGATATTGATTATTTCAAGCAGGTCAGGGAATGGTGTGATGAAAACAATCTACTCCTGATTCTGGATGAAATCCAGACCGGCATCGGGCGGACCGGAACCCTGTTTGCTTATGAGCAGTTGGGAATCGAACCGGATATCATGACGCTTGCCAAAGGGTTAGCTGGCGGAGTGCCTGTTGGGGCCCTTTTGGCCAAGGAAAAGGCATCGGTTTTTGTGCCCGGCGAGCACGGGTCGACCTTTGGCGGAAATCCATTGGCCTGTGCGGCAGGATATGCCACACTGAAGTTTATCCTGGAAAACGGGATACTTGAGAATACTGTGCAGGTCGGAGCGCATTTGATATCCAGACTTGAGGGGCTTAAGTTAAGTTTAGGTTTTATTACTGAAGTCAGAGGTCGGGGATTCCTGTGTGCCATGCAGTTCGATAGCGATATCGCTGCCGAAGTGGTCACCGCCTGTCTTGAACGCGGACTAATGATCAATCCTGTACAACCGAATGCCATTCGGTTTATGCCTGCTCTTATCACCAGCAAAGACGATGTCGATGCAGCTATCGAGATTATCGAGGACGTGCTGCAACAATGGAAATAATCCCGGCCATTGACTTGCGCGGCGGCAAGTGCGTCAGATTGTATCAGGGCGATTATTCAAAAGAAACGGTTTTTTCCGACGATCCGGTTTCAATGGCTTTCCGCTGGCGGGATGCCGGAGCCAGGCGGCTTCACTTAGTGGATCTCGATGGTGCGGCGGAAGGCAAATTGTGCAATGCTGCTGTGATCGGCGAGATTGCTAAAAAAGCTGAGATTCCAGTCGAAATTGGCGGTGGAATCCGTTTGATAGAAACAATGGAACACCTGCTGGAACTGGGTGTGGACCGTATGATCCTCGGGACGGTGGCTGTAGAGGACCCCGAATTAGTAAAAGAGGCCTGCCTCAGGTTCGGCGAGAAAATTATTGTCAGTATCGATGCCAAAGATGGCTATGTCAGAGGTCGGGGTTGGAAAGAGGCAGGCAGCCTGAAAATAGAGGAAGTGATCCGGCAGATGGAGTCACGGGGAGTGAAGAGGTTTGTTTTCACCGACATCTCCCGCGATGGCACCCTGACCGAACCCAATTTCGCCGAAATTGCCCGATTCAAATCCTTGACTCAAATCCCGGTGATTGCCGCTGGCGGGATAGCCTCAGTGGAACACCTCAAGAAACTGGCGGAGACGGGCGTTGAAGGAGCCATCACCGGCAGGGCGATCTATACGGGTGATATCGATTTGAAAGAGGCACTGGCATTAGTAAAGTAACGATTCTAAAAGGTGGAAAATATGCTGAAGTTTGATGAAAAAGGATTAATCCCTGCCATAGTTCAGGATGTGAATACCGGTCACGTGCTCATGCTGGCGTATATGAACGAGGAATCGCTGGAGAGGACCAAGTCCAGCGGGCAGGCCTGGTTCTGGAGCCGAAGTCGGCAGGAATTGTGGCACAAGGGCGCCACCTCCGGCAACTTCATTAATGTGAAAGAGATTTTTATCGACTGTGATGTCGATACAATTCTAATAATTGCGGAGCCGGTGGGTCCGGTGTGTCATACCGGGAATGTTTCCTGTTTCTACCGCAAGCTGGATGACTCAGTGAAAGCCGAATAACTTACGGATCTTCTTCCGGTTCCAGTACTCCGTTCAGTGCCTCTATAGCTACTTCCAGCATCTCATCATCGGGCTGGCGGGTAGTCAGTGATTGTAACGCCATGCCGGGTCGCATGATAATTCTAACCAGCAGATTATCAGTGCGGTCGGCGGCGAAATGGATTATCTCGTATCCGAATGCGGCGATCAGGGGAAGAAGGGCGAGACGGGTAAGAATGCGAAGCCAGATGGCTGGCTGGCCGGTGAAGACGAAAACGAGGATGGCGATCATCATTACGATGAGCAAAAATCCGGTTCCGCAGCGGGTGTGGGCGGTGCTGTATTTTTGAACTGTTGCTGGTTCCAGGTGTTCTCCTGCTTCATAGGCGTTGACGGTTTTGTGTTCGGCTCCGTGGTAGGCAAACACACGTCGGATATCGGGGAGCAAAGACATGGAAGCCATATAAGCGATGAGGATGATCACCCGGATAACGCCGTCGGCCAGGTTGCTGAGCATCGCTGAATTGATAAATGGATCAATGCCGTACTCGGTAATGAACATTGGCAGGAGCACAAAAAGAGCGATTCCAAAAAGAGCACCGAAAATTACCGGAATCCAGATAATGACCGGTTTTGGCTTTTCTTCCAGTTCCTCTTCTACGGCTACGTTGGCCGAGAACATCAGTGCTTTGATGCCCAGTACAAGGGTTTCGATAAGCGCGAAGAAACCGCGGATCCATGGTATCTTTCGCACGCGACCAGCGTAAATATGGCTCAGGGGGTTGGTTTGGGAGACGATCTCGCCATTTGCCTTGCGGACGGCCGTTTTGGACATCTTCGGACCCCGCATCATTACCCCTTCCAAGACTGCCTGACCTCCATAGTGGAATTGTTTCGGCAAATTGCTCTCCCAATCAAAAAGAAGGGGGTAACCTGACCCCCCTCCTTTTCATCTTTAATAATGTACGGATTCTTTGACTTAGTCAGATGACGGCAGAGGTCTCGGTTCCTGTAACTCCATCGGTTTGCCGCAGCATTCCGGGTCGCCCTCACCTGCTTTGGTGATCAGTATTTCGGTGTTACATACGGTACATGTATATCTTTTACCCAGTTGAGTTGCCATGAAAATCTCCCCTTAATTACTTCTGTTGCATCTCCTGCCCGCAGCACTTGATGGTACCTTCGCCTCCACGGGTGCACATTGCTTCAGCGCCGCATTTGGTGCACTGGTATCGCTTGCCGGCTGTATTCGCCATTACTTCACCCCTTCAAATATTTCAAAGAGTATTATATCTTATCGTCCCTGTGGCAGTCAACGCAAGCGAGTGTGTATAATTTTTAAATCGTCAAAATTAAGGAGGACTTCAGTATTTGGAGTCCTCCTTTAAAAATTGATGCTGGCGATGGCTAGACGTATTGCCGGTATTTGTATTCTAAAGTGATATCCTCGCCCGGTTCGAGGGTAACTTCCCAGGAAACTGATGAATTTGGGTTGAGCCTTTCCAGACGACTTCCGTCTTTGGCTGCTTTCCCTTCATGATTCGATTCCAAGACTACGCCGGTTAGATTTTTCGTTACCTCAATTTTGATTTTCTCCGGGGTGAAGTTTTTGAGGTATAATTCTCCTTCAAGCGTGACCAGATCGTAATATCCGTGATACCATCTTTTCTTTATCTCCCGATCGGTTTCAACTTCCTGGCTCTCAGCCTGCACGTTAACGGCTGCTGTCAACCGTACATCCGTTGATGCTTTCTTTGGGGTATAGTTGATCGTGTCCTGCGATAGAGGTACGCTTCCATCATTGACTACAAGCACGGGGGCGGTCGTCCATGGATGATCTGTGGAATTGATGAGCCTCAGGAAATGCCACACTTGCTGCTCGCTGTCACTGCCTGAGACGTCCCATTTGTAGATATCCTGAAAATCCACTCTGTCGGTGAGGATCGGATAGTAGCCACGCTCACCCTTGTCCAGAGTCACACCGGATTTGCGGTAAACGAACAGGTCCGATTCCGAATTCCCCGGCAATCCCGGAATCGTAGTGTAATCGTATCTATCTTCATCTGACGAACCCGAATCGTAATATCGTGGGTCCGGGGCTATCTGGACAGTCTGTGTCATGATGTTTGAAAATGCCCCGGCTGATGCTGCAGGCACACCGCCACGTTGCAATGTGCGAACAAACTGCGCCAGGGTCTGCCCAAGGCACAACGGTGAATCTATCCCTGCATATTTAAAATTGGGATATCCGATCACGAAAGACACGTCGGTGTT
Source organism: uncultured Dehalococcoidia bacterium (assembly GCA_964548045.1). Classification (GTDB taxonomy): domain Bacteria; phylum Chloroflexota; class Dehalococcoidia; order SZUA-161; family SpSt-899; genus JBGLNL01. The sequence goes on from CAZJQZ010000048.1 coordinate 7,667, forward strand.
TTCGAGTTTTTCGGCATCATTTATCAGGATTGCCTTCATGGTCAGGCTGGCTTTCTTTTCATCATCGATATTTATCAAATAGCTCGGTACCCAGCTTATCCCATCCCTGAAATACGAGGCCCGGAGTGTGGCTGTCCCTGCCTCAACAGGCACCTTGAATTTAAGCTTTTCCTCTTTGCTCTCAACTTCGAGACTGGTTGAATGATTCTCCGGAAACTTGACCCTGATGAAATCACTCATTTCCACCGCCACATCGCCTTCATCTGTGCTGATGAGAACGAACTGTGCATCCGAATAGGGGTGGTATGAAGCTGAAAGGCTGTACATCGATGAACTGGTTCGACTGGTTGAATCTGATTCGGGCACAGCTTTTAATATGCCGGCAATTATTGAAGAATCCGGCCGGACTATTACTTCAACCTTATTGCCGATATTGGCTTTGAGCAGTTCGATCATGCTGATCGCATTGATCTCTTTCGTCGTCTCTTCCAGGCAGGTGATAGCCTCTTCTATTAGAACGTTTTTCTCCCCTGTTCCCAGCCAGAATGTTCCCAGTGCTGCTTCGGGAACTGACCCGGTTTTTGCCCACCCGTTTTCTGTTTCAAACTCACCTTCGCTCACAAAGAATCCGTAACCGTTTTTGAAAACTGCGACGGTTTTGGGCTTCAACTCATTTTCTGCCGAATCTTCAGCAAATACCAAAGGCGGCATGAGCGACAGGGTGATTGTGACAATCAGGATCGTTAGTATCGATTTCCGTAACATTTCCCCTCTTTCGATTTGAATTCAAGTTTATTCTAGAGGGAATATGTGACACCTTTGTGATAATGGAATGACAGTCGGGGTGCAGGTGAGGAACAATTAAGGGGCAGAGAATTTTTGTTGATGGAGGAGGTATCAGGCGGAAGGGATGGTGAAGCTGACGGTTGTGCCCTGCCCTTCGATGCTCTCGATGTTCAATTGACCGCCGTGGGCTTCAACTAGCGTCCGGGCGATGGCCAATCCCAGGCCGGTCCCGCCATCGGCTCGTGAACGTGCCTTATCGGTGCGATAAAATCGTTCGCCAATTCTAGGCAGATCATCTGCCGAAACGCCGATGCCTTTGTCGCGCACCTGTGTTAAAATCGATCCATCCTGATTGGCAGCCATCGTGATTGTGATAGTGCCTTCCGTGTGTGAATACTTGATGGAGTTATCCAGAAGATTGACCAGCACCTGCCGGATCCGGTCGGGATCTACTGGCACCGAAGGTAAGTTGGGGTTGATTTCCAGTTTGACAGCCAGGTTTTCAGCTTTGATTTTGGGTGATAGTTGATCGATGATTTCACGGGCCAGTGCGCCCAAATCCGTCGGCTCCGGATGCAGGTTCAAAGCATCCGAATCGGCCTTCGAAAGTAGCAGCAGGTCATTGACCAGCCGGATCAACCGGTCGGTTTCGCCTTCCATCGTCTCCAGAAACAGGTCGCGTATTTGCGGGTCGTCCACCGCGCCGTCGCGCAGGGTTTCCAGCATCCCTTTAATTGAAGTGAGCGGCGTGCGTGATTCGTGAGAGACGTTGGCTACAAAATCGGTTTGCATTTGCCGAGCGGATTGCAGTCGGGTGGTCATATCATTGAAAGTCTGGCTCAACTGCCCGATCTCATCGTTGGAATTAACCGGCACCTGCTGATCAAGCTGTCCGTGGGCAACTGCGTTGGCGGCTTTGGTCAACCGACGAAGCGGATTGGAGATGGCCCTGGAAAGCAGCAGGGCAACGATGGCGGAGAGCGCCAGGGCGATACCGGTTGATATGAGTAACCGAGATTGCAGATCGTGTAGAACGGCGCTCACATCGCTCAGGGGCTGGCTGAGGTAAACGATTCCAAGCAGTTGATCACCGCTGAAAGACGGGAAAGCCAGATGCATGGTACCCTCTCCGGTTTCCTCTGTTCGGCTGGCGATATTGCCATCGATGGCACGGGCTACCAGTTCATTGGTACTCAAATCGAAACCCTGTTCCTGTTGGTGCGAATCGATCAGCACGATGCCGTTGGCATCCAGTATGCGAATGCGGGTTTCCAGTTCGGCGCCCAGTTGGAGCGAGGTGTCGGTTAGCATATTCAAGTTAGCGTTGCTCAAAGAACCTTCGCGGTTATCCAGATTGATATTTTGTGATTGGACAGAAAACGCATCATCACCTTTGCGATAGAGTTGAGTGGTATTAAATGCCGGGTCCCAATCTACAATCTGTTGGCCGATCCTGTACTCCATTTGTTCGTCGGTTGTTGTTGTCGTGCCCGTATCTGAAACCGTGCTCAATGTAACGATCGGGACCTGTTCTACTGAAGGCGTGCCAATCAAATCGGGGTCGGCATACTCGTAGGAGACGCTGTGAATACTGGGGATGAGCGCTTGGGCCGTTATCCGTGCCTGGGCTTCGAGGCTGTCTCTGGTGGAATCCATAAAATAGTCTTCTAGAAATGATAGTAGCAGGAATGCCGAAAGCCCCATTGCCAGCACGATTACTGCCAAATGACTTAACGAAAGGCGGACGCGGATGCTGGAAAACATGGATTACTCCGGTTCTACCAATTTGTAGCCCACGCTGCGTACAGTAGTGATGATATCTGTTTTGGGTGAAGCTTCCCGCAGTTTGCTTCGCAGTCGCTTTATGAGGGCATCAACCACACGCGTATCACCGTAGTAATCGTATCCCCAGACTTTATCGAGAAGTTGCTCTCGTGTTAGCACTCTGCCTGCGTTGCTGGCCAGGGTGTGAAGCACATCAAATTCCAGAGAGGTGAGTTCCAGTTCCACGGCTCCGAGTCGGGCTTCACGGCTGGAGGGATCAACGGTTAAATTGCCCAGATGCAGAGTTTCTGCTGGCGATGTTGCAGATTGTGAGGCGGTTCGTCGGAGCACGTTTTTGACCCGGACCATCAACTCGCGTGTGCTGAATGGTTTGACCACATAATCGTCAGCACCCAGTTCCAGTCCGACTACCCGGTCCACTTCTTCATCGCGGGCGGTAAGCATAATGATGGGCACATCGCGTTCGCTACGAAGGGTTCGGCAAACTTCGAATCCATCTACTTTGGGAAGCATCAGATCGAGGATGATCAAATCGGGCTGTTCTTTTCGGCCCTGGGCGATGGCTTCCTCGCCGTCCCGCGCGATGACAACTTCGTAGTTGGCCTTTTCCAAGTTGTACGAGAGCACATCGATGATTGGGGCTTCATCGTCAACGACCATAATTTTTGCGCACATAAGCTATTCCGTTGAGCTAATTTGCGTCAATTGTAGCACAAAAGCGGGCGAGGGAAAGGTCAGATATGTGACAGTTTGATGACAAAAGTGGGATTAGGCAATTCCGCCGTCGATAGAGATCACTTGTGCTGTAATGTAGGCAGCGTGTTTGCTGGCCAAAAAGGCTACGAGGTCGGCTATATCATCCGGTGTGCCGAAGCGTTGCAGTGGAATTCGTTTGATCACTTCATCCTTCATTTCCTGAGAAAGCTTGTCTGTCATGTCGCTGGTGATGAATCCGGGGGCAATGGCATTAACGGTAATATTGCGCGAACCCACCTCGCGGGCCGTGCTTTTGGTAAAGGCTATGAGTCCCCCTTTGGCAGCCGAGTAATTCGCCTGACCCTGGTTTCCTACAATCCCGGCCAGCGAAGAGATATTTATGATCCTTCCTTCGAACTGGTCCATCATCGAACGCAAGGCAAATTTTGTACAAAGATAAGCGCCTCGCAGATTGGTGTTGATCACCTCATCCCAAGCGCTGTCTGACATGCGGGGAAGCAGGTTATCCTTAGTGATGCCCGCATTATTCACCAGTATATCAATCTTTCCCCATTTATCGGTTATCTGGCGGGTCATGGCCTTGACCTCGGCTGACTCGGCTACGTTTGCTTTGATCGTAATCGCTTCTGAGCCAAAAGCTTCGATTTCTTTCGCTACGTCGTTGGCTTCCTGCTCGCTGGATTGATAGTTGACCGCCACGTTAGCTCCCAGCGTCCCAAGTTTGATGGCGATGGCTTTGCCCAGTCCCCGCGAGGCACCGGTTACTAGGGCTACCTTTCCTGCCAGTTCTCGATCTTCCATCAGATACTCCTTATCAACAGGCAGCAGTTCTGCCCTCCCATACCGAATGAGTTGGAGAGGCAGACATTAACCTGCTGTTTTCTGGCTTGATTGGGAACATAGTCAAGGTCGCAGTTGGGGTCAGGGGTTTCATAATTGATAGTTGGTGGAATGATTCCGTTTTTGACGGTCATTACAGAAGCTACTGCTTCGACAGATCCGGCGGCGCATGCCGAATGCCCGATCATGGATTTGTTGGCACTGATGGGAATACTGTAAGCTTTTTGCCCGAAGACCTTTTTGATCGACTCAGTTTCAGCGGAATCGTTGAGCTGGGTGCTGGTACCGTGAGCGTTGATGTAATCAACCTGATCCGGTGAAATACCAGCGTCATCAATTGCCATTTTAATAGCTGTGGACTGCTGTTCGGGGTCAGGTGCGGTTTCGCTGAAAGCATCGAAAGACCACCCGGCTCCGGCCAGTTCGGCCAGTATCGGAGCACCTCGGGTCTGAGCGTGCTCGTAGCTTTCCAGTATCATCATGCCGCATCCTTCGCCGAAGACGAACCCATCACGATTCAAATCAAAGGGTCGGCTGGCTTTCTGAGGGTCCGGGTTGCGTGAAAGGGCTCCCACAATGGACATGCTGGCAATAGCAATGGGGCTGATGGTTGCCTCGGTTCCCCCTGCGATCATCACGTCAGCGTGTCCCAGCCGAATATGGTTCATGGCTTTGGCCAGGGCATCCGTGCCGCTGGCGCAGGCGGCGTTAACAACGCTGTTAGGCCCTTTGAATCCGAATTCGAGCGCTACTTGTGCGGGAACCATGCTGGGAGCGATTTTGGAAACGAACAGGGGATCAATCTTTTTGGGCCCTCTTCTCTTGAGCTTCTCTCCTTCATCCACAACCAGCGGCGTCATCCCGCTGGTGGCGATCATGGTTCCAACCCTCTGTGGATTCTCTTTTGTCATATCCAGAGAGGCTGCCTCCAAAGCCATTCTGGTAGCAGCGATGGCGAACTGTGTGCATCTGCCGGTGCGGTCGACACGCTTGATATGCATGTAGTCGGTCGGTTCAAATCCGTGAACTTCGGCGGCAACTTTAACCTGAAAGTTGGAGGTGTCGAAAATGGTGATAGGCCCAATGCCTGATTTGCCCTCGATCAGTCCCCGGTAGAAATCATTGGCAGTCAAGCCCAGGGGAGTTATGGCCCCTGCGCCTGTAATTACTACCCTACGATTCACTCGATTCACCTTCGGGTACGAAGCTGGTGGGAAACAGGGAAAAACCGCCATCGATGACGATTATCTGCCCCCGGATCATGACGGATTCTTCTTGACATAAAAACGTAACCACGTTGGCGATGTCTTCCGGCTGGACCATCCTGCCAGCCGGAGTGGTTTGCCACGCCGGTTTTGGCAGGTTTGGGTCGTTGACATAAAGTTTCAGGGCCTCGGTTTCGACGGCGGCGGCACATACCCCGTTGACGCAGATTCCTTTCGGGGCCAGTTCAATTGCCAGATATCGGGTGAGGGCTTCCAGTGCGGCCTTTGAGACTCCCACTGAGGTATAGACCGGCATGACCATTCTTGAGCCGAGGCTGGAGATGCTGACCATCTTGCCTCCGTTTGGCATCAGTCTGGTGGCACGCTGGGCACAGAGGAGGAATGCCCTGGCGTTGATATCCATGGTCCAGTCCCAGCTTCGCGCGTCAAGTTCGAGTGCGGGCCGGGGGACGCCGGAGGCGGCATTGTTGATCAGGATATCCAGTTTGCCGAACTTCGATTCTATCTCATCGAACATGGCGTCTATCTTATCAGGTTCTCCAATGTTACCCTTGATTGCATAGGCGCGGACTCCTCTGGCGCTGATTTCATCGCAGGTAGACTGAGCAGTGCTTTTCTTGCGGAAGTAGTTAATAATGACGTCGGCGCCTTCATCAGCGATTTTCAATGCTATTACCCGTCCAATCCCACGGGAACCACCGGTGACCAGAGCTACTTTGCCTTTAAGTGACATTACTAACCTTTTTCAGCTATCTTGTTTTCCACATAGGCGAGGAATCCGCCCATGTTTTGCACTTCCTGAAGTTCATCGTCATCAATCTCTATATCGTAGTGGTCTTCAATTGCTACCAGTATCTGCACGATATCGAGGGAGTCTGCGTCGAAATCCTTGAAAGTAGCTTCGGGGCTGAAGTTGAGGTCCGGTTTACGGACGATCCTCATCACGATTTGTTTCACCGTCTCTTCAACAGATGCATCGGTCATGGTGTTCTCCTTTAGCCGGATTGAGTGTTGGGTAATCCACTTCGGATTGAAGCCAGTTCCTTTTTGAGCGTCCCCACCAGGTCGCGTTCCACGACCATTTTAGCCTGCCCGATGGTCCGGGCTATTTCCGCTTCCTTGCTCCGCCCGTGAGTAACGCACACGGTACCATTGACGGCCCACAAAGGACCTCCTCCGTAGGCTGCGGTTGGGTTGGTGGCTATTTCCAGTTCACGGACTATTTCATTTAGTTCACTTTCGGGCAAGCGGCCATTGATCCGTGTCTTCAGCCAGTCAGCAAAGGTTTCCCCCAGCGCTTCGGTGTATTTTACCAGAATGTTGCCTACAAATCCGTCACAAATGATAACGTTTACTTTGTTGGTTGGTATGTCGTTACCCTCTACGTTCCCAATGAAATTAAGCCCGCTTTTTTTAAAGAGTTCATAACTTTCGTTAACGATCTCGTTTCCCTTTCCCTCTTCCGCTCCCACGCTTAGCAGTCCCACGGTTGGATTATCAATGCCCAGAATCTCTCTTGCATACACAGTCCCGACAACGGCGAAATCGAGGAGTTGATCGGGACGGCAGTCTACATTCCCGCCGAGGTCCATGATGATGGTATCGGGGGCAAATCCCAGAAAAGTTCCGCCAATAACCGGACGTGACATCCCTTCGATGGCACCGAGCACGTAAAGTGCTGAGGCTACCACTCCGCCTGTGGGTCCGGCGCTGACGGCGGCATCGGCTTTCCCATCGCGCACCAGTTTGGCGATGAGGATTACCGAAGCATTGCGTTTTTTACGCAGGGCGAAGGCGGGATGTTCTCCTTCCATCATGTATTCGTCAGTGTGTACGATTTCAATACTGGTACCTGTAAGCTCGTGTTCAGCCAGTTCAGCCTCTATGAGTTCGGTCGGCCCGACGAGGGCAATCTCAACCCCGTGTTCCCGGCAGGCTGTGATGGCTCCCTTTACGATCTCTGTGGGGGCGAAGTCTCCGCCCATTGCGTCAACTGCAATTTTCATTGATCCTTCTCATATGTTGATTTGTGGAGACGATAAAAAAGTGGTCTTCCCGGTAAGTACCGTCTTCCCTGTTTGATTGGTAACGTTGATATCGATGGTCATAATCTCCATGTTTTTCCGGCTTCGTTTGCTGCTCACTCTGGCGTGAGAGGTGATGGTATCGTTCATGTGCACCAAGCCGGTAGCTTCAATTTCCTGCGAGGTATGTATGGTTCCCGGCGGCACGGCCATGCCTTCTGCCAGGGCTGCCAGAGCGTAGGCGGCTACCGCTGTCGGAGGGACGAGTTTTTCCTGTTGAAAGGCAGGGTATGTTTCCTGTGTTGCTGTGAGATATGATTCAATCAGATTAGGTTGAAGTACGTAACTGGCAGGGGGAAACTCGTGGCCTGTTTCTAGTTGGGAGAACTCCACTCGTTGTTGATTTGCCATGACTGATTGATTGAAGTGCGTGTTTAGCCTTACATTACACAAACCGTGATGTGGTGTCAAGGAGGAACGCCAGTAATTCAATGGATCGCAATGTTTATAAAAATTGGGACCTTGGTCCCAAGACAAACAAGATGAACTTATGCTAGAATCGAGATAACATTCATATAAAAGCGGTTATAGCACATTTACGCCGATGGTGGGTTATGCTATCATAGGGCAACTCGTGCAATAACATAATACTTTTCAAAGCAAAAATTTTTTGACAAATACCAAATTTCATTCATAAAGGTTTTGAGGATCGAAGGGGGAAAGATGAAATACAAATTTCTTAGTTTGGTAATGATTGTGGTGGCGTTGGGACTGACGTTTCTGGTGCTAAATCAGCAAGGTCACGCACAGTATGGCCCACCCAATGATCCCCCGGAGGTAACAACCAACCCCGCTACCAGTATTACTGAAACTGCCACCATCTTACATGGTACCCTGGATAGCCCGGGCGACGCAGGATCTGTAATTGTCTATTTTGAGTGGGGAACCACGGTGGCTTATGGCAATGAAACAGACCCTCAGGTAATGACATCCCCTGGGACATTCAGTGCACAGCTTACCGGATTGAATCCCGATACCACCTATCATTTCAGGGCGATAGCGATTGGCTATGGTCAGGATGCGGGTGATGATATGAGCTTTACCACCGCAACACAAGCGATCCACACCCTTACCGTCGAACCATCGCCTGACACCGCCGATCAACTGGCAGCCTACACGATTTCTTTTACGACCAGCAGCAGTGGCACCCTGATGGCCGGGATCGGCATCATCAATATAACCTTTTCCCCGGAAACTCAGTTGCCATCGAGTATCAACATGGCGAATGTATCAATAGACGGAACAATCTGCAGCAGCGGGACATTATCCGGGAATACTCTGATCATCGTTGCTCCGGAAACCATAGAGGCAGAGGCTACCTGTTCAGTGACGATTAATATTACAGCCGGAATAGTTAATCCGCAGCTTTCCCAGGAAACCGGAGATAGCGCCCCGGATAATTTGTATGAAACATCGGTGACCACTTCGGCGGATGCAATTGCTGCCACTGATGATTATGAGATATTCGACTGGATCGAAACCGAAAAAACGGCATT
>CAZJQZ010000049.1:0-16280 GCA_964548045.1 uncultured Dehalococcoidia bacterium
ATAATGGACCCAAAAGCCATTATTAATATCCGAACAATCATCTGCAAATTTCACATCAATGCCACCGCCACCGTGATGCCCTTTAAACGTGTTGGGAGAGGCAGGAGGATTACCGCCCCAGTCGGTGCCGCTCTGGTACCAGTTAAAGTTAATATCATCGCAAGTATCCCAGAAAGGAGTGGAAAACATTGAGGCGGTGCAGATATGCTGCGCGGTATATGTTCCCGGCTTGGTGGTTTGATCCCAGTCACTGCCAGTCTGTGTCCAGGTGCCGGAGTTTATACCATTGGTGCAATCGTCTTCCCAGATTGTTCTCTCAGGGAGATAATAAATATAGATATCATCAACATAGCAAGTCTCACCGTCACCACCGAAATTATCTATGCGGAAAGCCATCCGGAAGTGCTGATCCAAGTACGATTGATCCAGCAACACCTTCTCGACACGATCCGGATTATCATTGCTAAAGGCCGTAGCCCAAGAGGCATTGTCTCTCCAGTCTATCCAGTCCCAGGAGTTATCTGCCTTGGTAGAGAAGGCGTACTTAAGTGTATCGTCAGACTCCAATGTCCCTTTTTCACCCTGTTCCCAGCGAATCCAGACCTCTTCGCCAACATACTTGCTCAAATCTATATCAGCATTAAGATAGAGGTATCTACACTCATCAGTGCTCCCTGAGTGGTGCGCTGTGAAAATGCCATCGAAGGTGTCGTTGTCGCTGTCAGCCCTGGTACCCCAGTCACTGCCAGCAGTCCAGTCATTATCGTCGTCTTCGTCAGGATCATCAACAAAGGACTTGCAATCGTCTTCCCAGATTATGGCTTTGGGATTGTTGGGCAGCGCATAATCGAGCCATCCACTCCAGTATAGCCGGGCGCCTGTAATGGTGGCATTATCGGGGATGCTATCTGTATCAGGATCCAGGCTTTGCACGATCTGCCCATCGCTTTCATCAAGCTGAATCTCACGATTTTTGGTATCTCCGTCTCCATCCAGCAGCGAGGAATTGCCCACGGCTATAAACTTGCCTTGTGTTGCCCCGGCCATTTGTTCTTCTTTCCGGCTAATGAATGCTTCGATTTCGGCGTTCCCGGCCCGGGAGCTAATGCGATATATTTTTATATCGGAATCCCATGTATAGGGAATTCCACCTGGCGCATCATCCGTGGTATCCACCCAGCTAATGAACTCGGGTTCCCCAATTGGAGCGCCTCCCAAATTATCGTATTTGAAGGTGATCGCGCACTCCGGTTTGGCATCAGCCATATTCACGCCTGGGAGGAGATCGAAATCAATGGAATTCATTTCTGTCCAGCTGCCACTTGGATTATTGGTAAAATCCCAAATAATGATCTGGCCTCCACCACCGAAAGGCATGACTATCACTTGATCAGAGTCAAGCGGATTTCGGTAGTATTCCGGATCGGGATCAGGCCAAAGGTCTTCGTCCAGAGTACAACTCTCCATTCTATAGGCATAGGTGGACGGAAGCCATACCCCTATCCTCTCAATTTGCAGATTTGGCGCTATGGCCTGATCGGCAGCGATCTTGATTTCAAACTCGTTCTGTACCGGTTCGGAAGCGCCAGTTATAGAAAGCAGTGCAGTGTTATCAATTATATGGTTAGCCAGGGAGGAATCAGGGGGAACTATAGCAGGAGCAGTAACCTCAATTCCCTGGGGAATCCATGTATTTTCCATGGTAACGGTCACATCAAGTCCGTTTATCTTTTCATCGAGGGTATACTGGCTGTGGTTCTGGTAATCAAAATGATCATAGGCAGGGAATACTTCCATGTCATTATACTTTACTTCCCACATGGCATGTTCGATACCGGCATCGGCGGAATATATATCAAGGGCCTTCTCTTTGTACATAATAGTCAGGTTGGTGGCGTCAGTGATAAACTCTAGTACAGGAGGAATCAACATACCGCCGAGAAGTACCATAATAATAGCGACACCTAGAACCTGGCCTCGCTCCTCCCGTATAAACCGATCTATTTGTTTTGTTATCAACATTTTCATCGGATACCCCTTTTGCTCAGTTCATTACTGAACTTAGGATTTGCAGTTTTACCAGATTGCCCTGGGGTTGATTTCGAAATGTCGCTTTTCCTGGGTGACACCTCTGGTGCTGGTTTGATTCTCAACGGTTATGTCTATTTGAATCACCCTTTCGGTGGTAAGTGAAAAGCTTGTCTGTGGTGATCCAGAGACCACATCAACAGCGATCAAAGTCTCAAAGATTTCTATCGGAGCACCATCCCACTGCTGAGTGAAAGGATTATAGGTATCAACAGAAAAGGTACTCTCTCTTCGTCTTAACTGATTATCCTGGAGGAAATAAATTACTTCGGTCCTGGTGCCTCCCCAGTCAGACCAAACCATTTGCATGGTGCCCGATTGATTAGGCTGTTTCCTTTCGACTTCTACTATCTGGCACATCTTTCCATCTCGCTCCATCCATCTTTCCGCATTCTGTGCTTGAGCAATGGCGTCGATATGACTGCGGCTTTGGGTAACCACATCCATCATAGACAGGATAACCATAGAGATAACTCCGGAAATGGCCCCCGTAATAGCCACCACCACCAGTATTTCGATCAGGGTATATCCCCGCTGGGATCGCACACATGAACTGATGTTTTTAACGTGTCTCATTGTGCTCTATATTCCTCCAAGGTGATAAGCACTTTACTGCCTGAAGAAGTGGGAACCCATACCTGCACTCTCAATTTTTCAAAAAATGCATCATCAATGCCATCTCCATTAGCATCCCACGGTATAGCCATAGGGGTTACGATGTTGAAGCCAGCCGGTCTATCATCTTCAGGTATAAGATTATATACCATTCCGCCACCTGCATCTGCCTGTTGAAATGGCTGGCTACGGATGTACTCCATCTGACTTTCGGCCAAGCTAAGCGCGGTGACCTTATCATCCACCCTGGGGGTGGCCTCAGTGAGGTCCGTCATGCTGTACAGAAAACCGGTACCGGTTATTCCCAGAATCGTTAATGCTACCAGCACCTCAACCAGCGTAGTTCCCTTTTGGTTTTTCATTTGCATTCCTCTTTAAAACAATTTAGTGCAGCCGAACACATCAAAGGGTTGCTGCCATTAAATAAAATCTATGCTCAGGGCTGAAGAGGCATTGGGAAGAATTAAGTTCTGCGGATGAATCCGGGGAGAGAAGAGGGGGTCTCCAATACCCAAGGATTACCTCTCTCCCGGAGAGCAGCCACAAAACGTTCCACCCAATCGTCAATGGCCTTCCCTGCCATGGGCACCGCCCCTTATCTTTACAAGGTGACGTAATTTCAGATAGTATAAATTTTAGTAAACTAATTATACCACCGAATTGTCTGGTGTCAAGAATTACTTTAGTTTGCGGTAATATTGCCATTATTGAAATACCATTACGGGGCCTATATTATCACAGCTTTAGATTTGATACAACGTTCGGGCGCAATAGCGCTGCAGAGCTTGGGGGGGAAGAGGTGGACCCTTGACTTTGGATATGCTCTCTCGTATCATAGTCACAGTCAGCACGATTTGAAGGAGGCAGGCTCATGGCATTAGGCAGGATTGGTTTGGAAATCGGTGAGGCTCTATCAGGGGTTATTAAGGGGGCCGGGGATGTAGTAGGAACCGCTGGAGAGGTAGTCCGGAAGACCCTTGTAGGCACGATTCGTGGCATGAAAGATGTTGGCTCCGAGGTAGGGGGATTGGCACATGATGCCGTTGCAGGTGCGGTTCATGCGGCAACTGATGTTGGCATTGGCGTAGCCAAGGCAGCAAAGGGAACTGTGATCGGGGTGATACGGGCAGTTGGAGAGGTTACCACAGTTACGGCAGGGATCTTAAGCGATACGGTGCAGGCGGCTATCAAAGGCACTGCTTCGATAGGTGGCGACGTAAGCAAGGCCGCTCGTGGTGCTGCCGAAGGCGCGGTTTCAAGCACTAAAGAAGCCGGTGTTAGCCTTGAGGATGGTGTACGTGGTGTGGCTGAGGGCGCGGTGAAAGGGGCTCAGGAAACCGGCAGTGATCTGGCAACTATTGCCCAGAATACTATATGCGGGGCCATTGTTGGTACAAATGAGATTGGCGATGACATAATGGTGACGATAAAACTGACAACTAATGGCTTGGTAAGCGGCGCCGGCGAGATTGGTGATGATGTGGCTGCCGTAGCCCGAAGTACGGTGGAAGGAGCCATTGAAGGAGCCAAAGAAGTCGGGGCCTCCGCAGAGGAAGCTGCCTCAGCAGCTGCCAACAGCGCATTGGAAGCTGCTCGGGAGATCAGCGCGGATGTTGCCAAAGCTGTGACCAAAGAGGTTTCCGGGACCATTTCCGGAGTGAAAGTGAGCCTTAATAATAAAAGGTAACCCTCAGGGACCTTTTTGTTTGTATTTCAAAGAAGCCCTCGCTCTTCTGAGCGAGGGCTTCTCATAGTTAGTGATCTCGGGTTATTTGATATTGCTGAGAGCCTGTCATCTGTCGGCTGTCAGTTATCCCGCTGATTTATGGTAAGGGCAATCCATGAAGAGCCTCTACTTCACAAGCAATTCGGCATTCCTGAAGAAAAGATTCTCCAGGGTTTCTTTGATGAACGATTCATTCATACCTCTTGCTCGCAGTCTCTCAACAGCCTCCAAAATCCCTTCAAACTGAAAAATCAACAATGGCGCATCGAGAAATATTCCGGCCTCTAAAACAAACGACTTCAACTTCTGCCCGAAATTCTGGCTTACCAGGGCAGTGATCACGCTTCCGTTATCGTCCTCATCCGCCAGAACGCGATGCCCGTCAACCATCTTGAACATGACGTATCTGCCCCGTTCCACAAGAGCAAAATCGATATCAGTACCAAAAAGTAGCCTGACTTTACTTTCCAGCGCCATCGCAATCACCGAAGGGACAGTCACCGCGGAAATATCCATCCAGATGGATTCGTAAAGATCGTTACGTTCGATCAAATTCAGCAGGTCTTCCATCTTGGCCGGAGTCTGCGCCTGCCCCAGGTGCGCCAGAATTATTCTGACGTTGGGATATTTGATGGCTATTTCTACAAGCTCATCTTTTAATGACTGTTTCATTCGGGGAGAAACCACCAACTGCGGTAAGTGCACGACCAGCGGCAAGCTGTTATCATTGGCGATTGTTAGCGCTTCAGGATTAAGCATTTCAAAAAGACTGATATCTGAGATAACTCCCCGTTTAACACTGGAAGAGGCCATACGAGGTGTCATTTTGAATCCTTTAGCTCCACAATCGACCCATTCCTGAATCTGCCTGCTATTCATCCCCGGAGTAACAACTGCAAAAGGAACAACTCTTTGAGATGCATCTGCAGGCATTGACGCACATGCAGAAAGAAGCTGGTCGTTCTTGCTGGCAAGATCGTAGGCTGGTAAGGGAGTATCGAAAATCAGTGAGAAAAATTCTATTCCCTCTTTTCGGAAAAGCTCATCGTACAGATAAGTTACGTCTGCAACCGAAAACGGATTTTGAGGTATTAAATCAGGAGGAGCATCGGCAATTACATCTTTCTTGCCGGAAGAAATATGCGCATGACTATCACAGATGGTTTTTATTTTGTAATCTCTGATGGTTTGAAGGAAGCGAAGATAGATATGACTGGCCTTAATCTCTTCGATAACAGCCGATAAATATGGATTCTTCAGTTCGTTGCCCATTGGTAAATCAACTAACGGGTCGTTTTGCCACCAGGAATGTACTTTTGAATGTCAGGCACAACACATCGCTCTGATTTCTGACTTCAAGGAGAGAAGTGACTATTCCTGCATCCGGTCGGCTTTCGGATTCCCGCCTTTCAACACATTCGCCGGTAATGGTGATGGTATCTCCGGGATAGACAGGATAGGGAAACCGCACTTCATCCCAGCCAAAACCAGTCAGCGCCACTATCATTGAATCCTGCTGGGTAGCCAACCGGTTGATAATCCCAATTGTATATACAGCAGGAGCGATTATCCCGCCACTGGGAAAGGTTTTTGCGGCTTCTTCATCAGTGTGCCAGGGTTGAGGGTCCCACTTTTTGGAAAACTCGATTATTTCGTCTTTATCGACAAGATAAGTCCCTATGATGCCCTTATCGTTCAACTCTATATCTTCGAAATAAACCAGTTCCATTTAGCTCCGGGATTCCTTTATCTTTGCCGTCAGCAGGGGAACGATCTCAAACAGATCACCCACGATCCCGTAAGTAGCCACATCAAAAATGGGAGCGTTGGGATCTTCGTTAATGGCAATAATAGTATCAGATGTCTGCATTCCCGCCAGATGCTGTACCGCACCGGAGATGCCACAGGCTACATATAATTTTGGACAGACGGTCTTTCCGGTCTGCCCCACCTGATGCGAATAGGGAATCCAGCCTTCATCCACAACCGCCCGAGAAGCGCCCACCGCTGCACCCATGACTTCAGCCAACTCTTCAACTACTTTGAAGCTCTCCGGCTTGCCCAGGCCTCGTCCACCGGAAACGATGATATCGGCATCCTCAACCTTGATTCTCTCGGTCACATCCTCGATAAATTCCAGCAGTTTGACGCGGGAATCGGAGGGTTGGCCGTTCAGGTTAATTTTGATAATTTCCGCTTCTCGCCCGGCTTGAGGCATCCCCTTCTTGAAAACATGTGGCCGCACAGTAGACATTTGAGGCCTTCTCGTTCGGCAGACAATGGTAGCCATAATGTTGCCGCCAAATGTTGGGCGCGTTTGCAGAAGGAATCCTGTTTCCGGATCGATATCGAGGCCAGTGCAATCCGCTGTCAGACCCGTTTCGATAATAGCAGCTACCCGAGGGATAAAAGCTCGTCCCAGGGCAGTCGCCCCGGTAATCAGCATTTTCGGTTTTCGCTCCCTGATGAGGTCAACCATGCACTGGGTATAGATATCATCCTGAAACTGGGCCAGTGAGGGATCATCGAAATAATAGATTCTGTCAGCGCCATGCTCGCCCAGTTGTTCCACACCTTCGACATTATGGCCCAGGCAAACGGCGCAGAGCTCGGTGTTGACAGAATCCGCCAGTTCCCGTCCCTTATTCAAAAGTTCGTATACAACGTCCTTGATCTTGCCGTTGAATTGTTCGGCAAAAACCCAGACTCCGCTGCTGTCATCTTCTTCGGCATTTTCCTCAACCGGACGTTCAATTACAATCGCCTCAAATTCGCAGGCATCCTGACAGGCCCCGCAAAGGTTGCAGTTATCTTTGATCTGAGCTACGTTGTCTACGATTTCGATGGCACCAAAAGGACAAACGGCCTCACACGAACCGCATCCCGTACAATTTTCAACAATGACTCTGATTGACATTCTCGTCCGTTCCCCCTATATCACCTTCATCTCACTCAGTTTGTCATATAGCGCGGATACCTGTTTCGCAGAATCCCCCTCCAGCATTTCACTCTGACGTTCCCGCTTGGGAGAGAAAATCTGCATTACGAAGGTGGGTGAGCCGGCAACCCCAACCTTGTTTTCTTCAATGCCCAAATCCGCAGCTGACCATACGGTGAACTGAGCCGACTTGGCCTTCATCTTCCCTCTCAGGGAAGGCAGACGGGGCACATTGATTTCCTTAGAGACACTCATCACGCAGGGGACAGGAGCTTCAACAATCTCATGCCCCTCATCGACCATCCGCTCAGCTTTCATTTTTCCATCACTTATATCATCGACACGGCTTACATAAGCAACAAAGGGAATCCCCAGCCGCTGGGCGATTCCCGGGCCGACCTGGCCGGTATCGCCATCCATCGTCTGCTTGCCGGAGATCACCAGATCGTAATCCCCGATCTTTTCGATGGCCTTGCTCAAAACATAGGAGGTAGCCAGCGTATCCGAACCGGCAAAAGCACGGTCGCTGACCAGAATCCCCTCATCAGCTCCCACCTCGATGCAATCCTTCAACGCAACGTCAGCCTGGGGAGGTCCCATCGTCAGGATGGTCACCTTGCCGCCAAAACGCTCTTTGAGTCGCACACCCTCCTCTACAGCATATGTATCGAAGGGATTGATAATGCTCTCCACGCCTTCGCGGACAAGCGTGTTTGTCTCGTTATTTATTTTGACTTCAGTGGTGCCGGGCACCTGTTTGATGCAGACTACAACGTTCACGGTCGCATTGCCTTTCGTTTGTAAACATGGGATATGATATCGTTGCGAATTACCTGGTTGGTGCCTTCGTAAATCTGGAGAATCTTGGCATCTCTCATCATCTTTTCCACCGGATAATCGCGGCAGTAACCGGCGCCGCCAAATACCTGAACTGCGTCGGTGGTGACTTTCATTGCCATATCAGTAGCGAAGAGTTTGGCCATAGCACCCTCTTCGGTATAATTCGTCGCGCCGGCATCAATCGTCCGGGCACAGCCGTAAAGCAGTAATCTGGCTGCTTCTACCTGGGTTGCCATATCGGCGATCATATGCTGCACAGCCTGAAATGAAGAAACCGGCTGGCCAAACTGGACCCTTTGTCTTGCATAAGCCACAGCTTCTTCCAGTGCCCCCTGCCCCAATCCAACTCCTTGCGCCGCCACACCCGGACGTGAGCCATCGAGGGTTTTAAGTGTGGCGATAAATCCAGTTCCCTCTTTACCGATCAGGTTTTCCTTGGGCACCCGGCAATTGTGGTACACCAGTTCACTAGTAGCGGAGGCCCGAATCCCCATCTTCTTCTCTTTTTTGCCGAAAGTGAATCCCGGCGTATCTTTCTCAACTACAAAAGCGCTTGCTCCGCGAACACCTTTTTGGGGATTTGTCAGGACAATTATCGTGTAAATTTCGGCTTCGCCGCCGTTACTGATAAACTGCTTGGTGCCGTTGATGACATAATCATCGCCATCCCGAGTTGCCAGCATCTTTATTGCCCCGGCATCACTACCGGCCCCGGACTCCGTAAGCCCGAATGCTGCCAGATGTTCTCCACTCGCAATTTTGGGAAAGTATTTCTGTTTCTGTTCATCGTTGCCAAACAGGATCATGGGAAGTGTACCCAGCATTGAAGCCGCATAGGTGATTGATATCCCGCAACATCCCCGGCTAAGTTCTTCGATAGCCAGACACGAATCCAGACATTTGGCTCCAAATCCTTCATATTCCTCCGGAATGAAAACTCGAAAGAGATCGGCTTGAGCGATCTCTTTAATTATTTCCCTGGGAAACTCTTCTTTTTCGTCTAGTTCAGCCCGGGCCGGTTTAATGCGCTCTTCGGTGATGTTCCGGGCGATCTCTTTGATCATCTTTTGCTGTTCATCAAGAAAATACTCCAAATCCACACCCCTTTGAATTCGATGAATTTTGCCGGTAACTAGTATTTAGCTGTATTATAGCAATTATTTCGAGGGCTGTCTAAAGGGGTAATTCCTGATTTATTGCCTCATTTTTACCTCTCTGTTATCATCTAGTAAATTAGTCAAAAGCAGGAGGGGAAAGTGAACGTCGGAATGATTTATGATCCAATCTACCTCGAGCATGATACCGGCTCCCATCCGGAGAACAGCGAGCGGCTGGTTTCCATCATGGGGCTTCTGGAAAAATCAGGGCTCAACAATCAACTGGTTTCCATTTCTCCTCGAATGGTTACGGAGAATGAACTGCTGGCTATTCATTCCCATGATCTTATCTCACAAGTGGAATCGGCCTCTGAAAAAGGCGGGGCATGGCTGGATGGAGACACGTTTGCTTCCCGAGCTTCGTACAAAGCGGCTCTCTATTCTGCCGGGGGCCTGATTCGCGCAGTCGATGGTGTCATCAATGGAGAAGTGAACTCCGCCTTCGCCCTGGTAAGGCCTCCCGGTCACCACGCAACCCGGAATCGAGCGATGGGTTTTTGCCTATTCAATAATATCGCTATCGCCGCACGGTATGCCCAGCAGCAGCACGGCCTCAAGCGAATCCTGATCGCCGACTTCGATGTTCATCACGGGAACGGCACCCAGGAGGCCTTTTATGATGACCCGGATGTACTCTATTTTTCCTCTCACCTTTATCCTTACTATCCCGGCACCGGTGATGTTGACGAGACAGGCTGGGGAGATGGAAAAGGAACTACCGTGAATGTGCCGCTCCCCAGTGAATGCGGCGATAACGAATACCGGCGAGTTTATCAGGAGATACTGGTGCCTGTCGCCCGGCGATTCAAGCCGGAACTGATTCTGGTATCGGTCGGGTTTGATCCGCACTGGAGCGACCAGTTGGCAATGATGCAGTTGAGTGTCCAGGGATTTGCCGATATTGTCAGCATCATCAAGGACCTCGCCGATGAGCTTTGTGGCGGACGCCTTGTTTTGACTCTGGAGGGGGGTTACAATCTGGAAGCGATCAGTTACGGTACCAAAGCAACCTTTGATGTACTGCTTGGCAACCCTGTTGAAGACCCGCTGGGAAGCCCAAAATATGGAGGCAGGGCACCAGCTATTGACCAACTGCTGGAAAGAATCAAAAAGACGCATCAGTTGGAATGATTACTCTATTTTTTTGAACAATTTGCCCCAATGCAAAACCTTCCTCTTTCCGATCTCAAAGTCCTCGAACTGAGCGAGTCCGTTTCGGGGCCATATTGTGCCAAACTCCTGGCCGGTTTCGGGGCTGAAGTCGTCAAGATTGAAAACCCGGAGGGGGGTGATATCTCCCGCTGCCACGGCCCATTTCCGAGAGACATTCCTGAACCTGAAAAAAGCGGTCTTTTCCTGGGACTTAACACCAATAAGAAAAGCATCACTTTGAATTGGCAAACCAGAACTGGCTATCGGATTCTTGAAAAACTGATCCGGCAGGCAGATATTCTGGTGGAAAATCTTAAGCCCGGCATTATCGATTATCAGGCTTTGCAGGAGTTGAATCCCGCCCTCATCATTGCTTCGATCTCGTATTTCGGACAGGATGGGCCATATCATAATTATGAAGGTTCGGATATCGCGGCTCAGGCGCTTGGGGGAATCATGAAGCTGACCGGCCTGCCAGACCGCGAACCGTTGAAAATCGCCGGGCCTCAAGCTGAGTACCAGTCCGGATTAAATGCGGCAGTAGCCATAATGGCTGCCCTTCATTTCCGGGACGAAACCGGAGCAGGGCAGCACATTGACGTATCAGTGATGGAATGCCTGGTCTCCATTTTGGAAGGGGCTCTGTTGAGTTATGCTTACGATGGAACCCTGCGCCAGAGAGACGGGGCCCGCCATCCATCGATCTACCCTTCCACCATTCTGCCCTGCAAAGATGGCTATATTCACATTGACGCCAGCACAGATTGGGAGATCTTCGCCAATTTCATCCAGATGCCGGAACTGCTTGAATTCAAACCGGAAGAGCTTCGCCAAAAAGCGGATGAAATCGATGCGCTGTTAACTCAACGACTGGCTAAAGAAAGCTGCGAAGAAATATTTCATCGGGCTCAGGAATGGCGACTCCCTTTCGCCAAAGTGATGGGGATAGAGGAATTTCCATCCGATCCGCAGTTTCAGGCCAGGGATTTCTTCGTTCAAATTGAAGCCCTGATTTATCCTGGCGCACCATTCAGAATGAGCGACTGTCAACCAACATTAAGCAGAGCACCTTTGCTGGGGGAACACAACGAGGAGATTTACTGTGACCTGCTGGGGTACAGCAGGCAAGACCTTGTACAATTAAACGGGATGGGAACTGTTTAAAATGGTATTGCCGCTTGAAGGAATCCGCGTGCTTGACCTGAGCCAGGTCTATGCTGGCCCTGTGGCCAGCCGGACATTGGCCGATATAGGAGCAGAAGTTATCCGGATCGAATCGTCTGTTCGGTCAACCAGAGGCGGACCGCAGCCTCAACCGGGAGCAGTCTATCCCGATAATGACCCCGGCGAAAAACCATACAACCGCTCGGCCTATTACAACGAACTCCACCGCAACAAACTGGCCATCAGCCTTGATCTGTCCAGAGAGCAGGGCAAAAAGGTATTCAGGAAGCTGGTTCGGGTCAGCGATGTGGTGCTGGAGAATTTCACACCCCGGGTAATGGCCAACTTCGGGCTGGACTACCCGGCATTGAAAGAAATCAAACCTGAAATCATTGTGGTATCCATTTCGGCATACGGGCAGACGGGCCCGTACCGTGACTATGTCAGCTTCGGGCGTGGCATCGAAGCGATGGCCGGACTTGCCCAAATCACCGGATACCCGGAAAGCCAGCCTCTCGGGCCGGGCACGGCCTATGCCGATGCTACCGGCGGATTGCACGCCGCTTTCGCCGTGCTCGTAGCCCTGCGGCATCGCCGTCAGACAGGTAAAGGCCAGCATATCGATCTTTCACTCAGAGAAAGCCTGACCGCATTAATGGGAGAACAGCTACTTGGCCACTCCATGAATAAACGGGCACCAGAGCGTACGGGGAACCACGATGCCTGTGCCATGTTACAGGATTGCTATCGCTGCCAGGGAGATGATCAGTGGATCGCTATTGCCATCCACTCGGAAGAGGAACTGGAGATGCTGGGCAGAGTCATTGGCAATCCTCTAAATCCGGGCGACGAAACAGATAAACTGCGCCAACGGATCGAAACGTGGACAACTCGATATGATCCGCAAGAGGCAATGCGCATTTTGCAACAGGCCGGAGTTCGGGCCGGGGCCGTGCTCGATGCAGCGCAAATCAACAGTAACCCACATCTGAGGGAAAGGGGATTCTTCGAAAAGGTCACCCATCCCGAAGCAGGCACGCACAGCCATCCCGGCATGCCCTGGAAACTGAGCCAGACTCCGGGAAGGATACGCGCCCCGGCCCCCTGCTTCGCCGAGCATAATGATTATGTTTTCAGGGAACTGCTGGGCCTCTCAGCAAAGGAGATCGCTGAACTGGAAGAAAATGGCACTATTGCCAGAGTGCCACGCGGCTGAGCTCAGTCCGGTTGCTAACGTTTCCCATACGTGATACCATTTGATTTGGAAATAAACAGGGGGAAAGAATTATGCGTTGCCGTGGTATTCGAGGGGCAACCACTGTTGATGAAAACACGAAGGAAGCGATCCTTCAAGGCACCAGTGAACTTCTGGATAAAATAATCGAGGCTAACCAAATCGAGGTCGATGAGGTGGCCTGTGCTTTCTTTACCACCACAACAGATCTCGATGCTGAATTTCCGGCTCTGGCGGCGCGTCAGATGGGATGGACGCAGACGGCGCTTCTATGTGAGCACGAAATAAACGTACCCGGCAGTCTCCGGAAATGTATCCGCATTCTCATTCTTTATAACACCGAGAAGACCGCTGACGAAATCGTTCACGTATACACTAACGGGGCTGAAAACTTGAGGACATTCAATCATTCAAGCTAGAGGAAAAGGAGAGCAAAATGCTCCTGATTTTAAGTAAAACCTCCACACAGGAAGACCTGAAAGGCATTCTGGACAAACTGAGCCAGGAAGGTATGGCCGGACACGTATCGGAAGGCGTGGACCGGACGGTGGTCGGCGTAGTGGGACAAACCTATCCCGAACTGAGGGAAACGCTGGAAATGTTTCCCGGCGTTGATGAAGTTATCCCTATCAGCAAACCCTATAAACTTGCCAGCCGCGAATTCCAGCCTGTCAACACTCAGATTACAGTTGGGAATACAATTATCGGAGGCGATGAGCTTGCCATTATGGCGGGGCCCTGTGCTATAGAATCCGAAGAACAACTTATGTCCACCGCCCGATCAGTAAAGGAATCCGGAGCCACGATGCTGCGTGGCGGGGCTTTCAAACCCAGTACTTCGCCGTATAGTTTTCGGGGGCTTGGAGAAGAAGGGCTCAAACTCCTTGCTCAGGCAGGGAAAGAAACGGGATTGCCTACCATCACCGAGGTGATGAGCGCAAATGATGTGGAACTGGTAGCCAGATATGCTGATATCCTTCAGGTCGGTACCCGGAACATGCAGAATTTCATGCTTCTCGATGAGGTTGGAAAACTCAGAAAGCCCGTGATGCTCAAGCGGGGGATGTCGGCCACGATACAGGAATGGCTTCTCTCGGCAGAGTATATCATTTCTCAGGGTAACCGTGAGGTAATCCTGTGTGAACGCGGCATCCGCACATTTGAAACCTACACCCGCAACACGATGGATGTGAGCGCCATTCCCGTCATCAAAAAACTAAGTCACCTGCCCGTCATCGCTGACCCCAGCCACGCGACTGGCAAGTGGTATCTGGTCACCCCTCTCGCTCTGGCATCGGTTGCTGCGGGGGCGGATGGGATTATAGTGGAAGTGCACCCCAATCCCGATAAAGCTCTCAAAGACGGGCCGCAATCACTCACTTTTGAGCATTTCAGACAACTCACCGTACAATTGAGTTCGGTAGCTACCTCAGTCGGCAGAAAGGTCAAATAAAGACTCATGCCCAGAGGACAGAAATCCACAACGGGACCAGGCAAGCTGCTCTTCGGTACTGCGGGGATTCCTCACAGTTCCTCGATCAGGACAACCCAGGGCGGTATCATGAGGGTCCATGAGCTTGGATTGGGAGGTATGGAGGTGGAGTTCGTCCAGGGCGTCCGGATGAACCAGAAGACCGCTATTGATGTTGGGGAAGTGGCCAGGAAACGAGGTATCTATCTGACTGCTCACGGCCCTTATTACATCAACCTGAACTCCAAAGAGGAAGAAAAAATAGTAGCCAGCAAGCAGAGGATACTGCAAACCGCCCGGATGGCCCATGCCTTTGGAGCACAGAGCTTTACTTTTCACCCCGCTTTTTACATGAAGATGCCCCCGGAACAGGTTTATGAGACGGTCAAAAGGCACCTTTCAGAGATAGTCGAACAACTGGAAAAAGAAAAGATAGACATAACTGTCAAGCCAGAAGTCATGGGGAAACCGAGCCAGTTCGGAACGTTGAACGAAATCCTGAGACTTAGCGCTGAAATCGAAGGTGTTGCTCCCTGCATTGATTTTGCTCACCTGCATGCCAGAACCGGCAAATTCAACACCTATAATGAGTTCTCACAGGTGCTGGATCAGGTGGGAGAAAAGCTGGGACGAGAGGGACTGGACAATATGCACATTCACGTATCCGGGATCAATTACGGTGACAAAGGCGAGAAAAACCATCTCAATTTGGAGGATTCTGATTTTCAATATCAGGAATTCCTGCAGGCGCTCAAAGATCATGCTGCCAGAGGAATCGTCATTTGTGAGAGCCCCAACCTGGAAGAGGATGCCTTGTTGTTGCAGGGCATATATGGTACTTCGGCGTGAAAATCCTGGCAATTATCGGCAGCCCCCGGAAGAATAGCAACACCGAAATCCTCATCAAAGAAGCAATGGAAGGGGCAAAACAGGCCGGGGCTGAAACGGAAATTCTGAACATCACCGAACTGAATATCATTCCCTGCAATGGATGTGACTTTTGCCTCGATGGTGGCGAGTGCAGCATCAGCGATGATATGCAGCAGATTTCCCCTAAATTGATCGAAGCCGATGGCATATTCATCGGGACGCCGGTCTATTTCTGGAACGTCAGCGGACAGGTAAAAATCCTAATTGATCGAACCTATCCACTCATGGTACACCGGAAACTGCGGGGAAAAGTCGGAGGCATAGCAGTAGTCGCTAATCGCGTCGGTTGCGGCAATGCCTACAGTTCTTTAAATGACTATTTTGCTCTGATGCGAATGACCCTCGCCGGAGGAGTCATCGGGTACGCCGGGGAGCCAGGTGAAATCAGAAATGACAGTGAAGCCATGATTCAGTCCAGCGCCGCCGGCAAAGCGATGGTCAAGGCGATACAAAGGGAAGTAACCTCAAAATAGAATGGATTCCCGCCTTCGCGGGAATGACATGATATATTATAGTAAGTTATGAAAAATCCAGAACTCTCCGTGCAGCTTGCGCCACAAAACAAAAAGGGTCTGCTTCTCTCCAATCCGGTGATAGCAGCCTCCGGCACATTTGGCTACGGAACCGAGTATGCTGACATCATCGATATCCAGAAACTAGGGGCAATCGTCTCCAAAGGAATAACCCTGCAACCGAGGGAAGGGAATTCTTCACCACGGCTGGTGGAAACTGCCAGCGGGCTGCTCAATTCAATCGGACTGGAAAACATCGGCGCTAAAGCTGTGATAGAGGAGAAGTCGCCACTCTGGGCAAAATGGCACACTTCCGTAATCGTCAACATAGCCGGGGAAAGCATTGAGGAATATGCCCGGCTGGCCGGGATGCTCGATGGAATAGACGGCATCAGAGGGATCGAAGTGAACATCAGTTGCCCCAATGTAGCTGGCGGGGGAATGGAATTCGGC
>CAZJQZ010000050.1:0-16189 GCA_964548045.1 uncultured Dehalococcoidia bacterium
CGGAATATCCCGGCACAGGGATCGGCCTTTCGGTTTGCCGGAAGATAGTAGAACGTCACGGCGGAAGAATATGGATGGAATCAGAGCCTGGTAAAGGCACTACTTTCTATTTCACAATTTCAATTAAGGAGGATTTAGATGACTACATTGGTACAGGAGGCAGGCAAGATGATCAACATCTTGTTGGTCGAAGATAATCCCGGTGATGTGCGCCTGACTGAGGAGGCTTTCCGGGAAAGCAAGATCCGCAATCAGTTTCATGCAGTCGAAGATGGGGTGGAGGCACTGGATTTCCTTCATCAGGAAGGGAAGTATGCTGATGCGCCTCACCCGGATGTGATCCTTCTGGACCTGAACCTGCCCCGCAAAGACGGGCGGGAAGTGCTGGAGGAGATCAAGAGCGACGAAAAATTGCAGCGGATCCCGGTGGTCGTTCTGACTACTTCCAGTGCAGAAGAGGATATTATCAGAACATACAACCTCCATGCGAATTGCTATATCAACAAGCCGGTTGATCTGGAGCAGTTCCTGAAGGTGGTGCAAACCATCAATGAGTTCTGGTTGAATATCGTTGTTTTACCTACCGAATAAGGATTGATTTTATGGAACACGATTCCAGTGCGGACCCGATTAAGGTGTTGCTGGTGGAAGACAATCCCGGCGATGCCCGGCTGACTCGGATGGCTTTGTCGGAGGCGGCGTCTGCCCGATTCAATGTAACTCATGTTGAGCGTCTCAGTGAAGCATTACAGTGCCTTGCTGAAGATGAGTTTGATGTGGTGCTGCTGGATCTTTCGTTACCTGATAGCCATGGGATGGAGACGTTCGCTCATATACACGAGCAAGCTTCGCA
Source organism: uncultured Dehalococcoidia bacterium (assembly GCA_964548045.1). Classification (GTDB taxonomy): domain Bacteria; phylum Chloroflexota; class Dehalococcoidia; order SZUA-161; family SpSt-899; genus JBGLNL01. The sequence goes on from CAZJQZ010000050.1 coordinate 854, forward strand.
GGTTTCAATCATAGTGCTAACTGGGCTTACCGATGAGGAGATGGCCATCAAGTCCGTGCAGCAGGGGGCACAGGACTATCTCAGTAAAAATGAGGTGGATACCCAGCGTCTGGTACGGGCCATACGTTATGCCATCGAGCGCAAGAGGATGGGGGAGGCGCTTCGAGAGAGCGAGAAGAAATTCAGAATGGTGTTCGAAAATGCCCATGATGAAATCCTGCTTGTCAGTAATGCCGGCACTGTACTTGATGTGAACGATAGAGTTGCAGATATCTTTGGCTACACTCCGGATGATTTGATCGGAATGAATGTGCTTGAACTGGGAGTTTTCCGAGATGAAGATATACAGATACTGAGCAATCTTTTCATTGAGGCTGTGAGCAGCGGGGATATCATCGGGCAGATGGAACTCGATGCTTTACATAAGGATGGACACCGAATCACTGTGGAAGTGAAAACGAGCTTGTTCCGGAAGCGGGGGGAGATAGAAGGGGTCATTGTTTTTATCAGGGATATTACCAATCATAAGCAGGCGATAGAATCGCTGCGTGAAAGTGAAGAGAAGTTTCGTATGCTTTCGGAACAATCGTTAATGGGTATTGCCATTCTTCAGGATGATGTTTTCAAATATGCCAATCAGGCCGCGGCTGATATTTATGGGTACTCGGCCGAAGAAATGCTTAGCTGGGAGCCTGGCGAGTATGGCAAACTTGTTCATCCTGCCGATCATGCCTTTGTTGTGAATCAAGCCCGGAAAAAACAGTCTGGCGATTATGATGTGGTCACCAATTATGAATGGCGGGCAATTACCGGGAATGGGGAAACGAAATGGATCGATATATACTCGGGGACGGTAATGTTTGAGGGAAAGCCGGCGGATCTGTTTTCCATAACGGATGTTACTGAACGTAAACATGCCGCTGAAGCGCTCCACAGCAAGAATGAAGAACTGCGGGCAGTGGAAGAGGAACTCCGGGAAGTCAATGAAAATCTTGAGGGAAAGGTTGCCGAAAGAACCGTTGAAATTGAGAGGCTCCTGAAGCAGAAGGAAGGATTCATTTCGCAACTGGGCCACGATTTGAGGAGTCCGCTTACGCCGCTTATGGCTCTGTGTCCAATTCTTTGCGAAGAGGAAACGAACCCGCAGAAAAAAGAATTGCTCGATGTGATCGTGAGTAACGTCAGGTATATGAAGGACCTGGTGGAGAAAACGCTTGAACTGGCGAAGCTAAATTCCGCTGATACTATGCTGGAGGTTGAAGATATCAAGCTTGCCCGGATTCCCGATGAGATTTGCATGAGAAAACAGGACTTCTTCGCTCAAAACGAGGTCATCGTTGAAAACCGGATCAATGAAAGCATTGTTGTGGCCGCAGACAGATTGCGGCTTACCGAAGTATTCGACAACCTTTCTTCAAATGCAACTAAATTTATGCCGGAAGGCGGTATCCTGACTTTCGATGCCGAAGAATATGGTGATTTTGCAATTGTTGCTGTTCGAGATACCGGCATCGGACTCACCGGCAAGCAGATTGATTATATCTTCGATGAGTTCTACAAAGCGGATCAGTCCAGGCACGATCTCGACTCTTCAGGCCTGGGTCTGACGATTTGCAAACGTATTCTTGAAAAGCATGATGGCGGAATCTGGGCGGAAAGTGAGGGGCTTGGAAAGGGCACAACGTTTTTCTTCACAGTTCCTTTGCGAATAAGAACGATTGAAGAAGGGACGATGGCTCTGGATGATCTTGAAGAAATGGAGCCGAAGGAATCGATGATGAACTGGTAGAGGGAGGAATTGCGATGAAGAAAGTTATGATAGTTGATGACGAACCCAGCATTCGCCTCACGGTGAGGGCGGTTCTCGAGCCCAGAGGGTTTGAATTGCTGCCTGTTGAGAGCGGAGCAAAATGCATTGAGGAACTGGAGAAAGGATTTCGAGGCGTCATACTTATGGATGTGATGATGCCTGATATGAATGGATGGGAGACCATCAAGGAAATCGAGAAGAGAGGACTCAAAGAGGGTAATTTGATATCCATGCTTACAGCAAAGCAAGACCCTGATTCAGAATTGGCGGAACTGGCGGAAAGTGTTACCTACTACATAAGGAAGCCTTTCGAAGCAGCCGACCTGGTTTCTATCGTAACGGAATACTGTCAATTACTGGAAGATGCTGAGAATGCGAAATAGAATGGCTGATTTCTTTAATAATAATGCTAACAATCGGTTCCACTAGCCATGCGATCCCACTCTTTTCCCGAAGCTATTCTGGAGGAGCAAAGTTTATATAAAATCGTGTTAACTGATGTGATAAAATTTGACTTATGACGTTTTTTGTGGTAGTATTCATGTAGACTCAGCATCGACCCTTTAAGGAGGTGGCAGGTGATGAGATTGAATATAATTTATGGAGTTCTACAGGTTGATGTATGATGCCCTGTCGAGAGACAGGGCGAATCCAGAGCCTGAGCCGGATCCGCAGAAGTGAGAACGGGGAGTAAAGGTTCAAGGTTGAAATTCCCCCCTCCGGAGGTAAAACCCGGAAGAGGGTCGGGTTCAGAAAAGGGAATATGGTAGAGAGGGCCACCGAAAAGGGGCCCTCTTTTTTTTGTGGTTTTGAAATAGGATATAGCTAATTATTAATGTTGGTTCAGGTGATGACTAATCTGTTAGCCGTTCCTTTCGGGTTTATCAGTCAGCAGTTTCAGTAGATTCGCTTTCTTCACTTTCTGAACAAATAACCCGATTGGCAATTTCCGCTACTTGCTTCGGACTAAACGGTTTGGTCAAATAATCGTAGGCCCCTAAATCAAAGGCCGCATCCTTAGTTGCCGAATCACTCAAAGCCGATATAATTACAATCGGCATCTCAGGTCTCGCTACCTGCATAAATGCCATAACGTCCAACCCGCTAAATCCCGGCATCATTAAATCCAGGAACATCAGATCGAACTTTCTCCTGGCGGTCATATCCAGCGCGTTCTTGCCATTTGAGGCTGCATATACTTCAAATCCCTCATTCTTCAATATTCGCATCATAGCTTTTATGATGTTTTCATCATCATCAACTACAAATACAGTGCCTTTATTAGCCTCTGCCATTGGATATTCCTTATGTAATGCTAGCGTAAATACATTCTGATGAGAACCACCAACGTTTATTTATAGTATAATATTTGTGGCGCAGCGTCAATTCAGGTGAGATTAAATCTGTCTTGGCAGGGCGAAAACCGGGCTCGCAGGAGTTAGGCCCGTGAGCAGAGCAAACGAAACGATTTTTCTGGCGGGTTCTGAAACTGGTTTGTCCTGTTCTTTTCATTCCCCTATAATAGAGCCAATGAAACAGGTGTTTGCCTCTGTAATTTCTCGTGTTGAACTCATGCCCGATGTTCATTTGCTTCGGGTCGAAGCGGCTGAAATTGCCCCCGAATCCCGCCCCGGGCAGTTCGTTACCATTCGGTGTGGAGAGGATTCTTTGCTCCGGCGCCCTTTCAGTATCCACAAAGTTGCAAATGGGCAATTGAAACTTCTCTTTGCAACAGTGGGGCAGGGAACTCAATGGCTGGCGCATTGTGCGGAAGGTGATTTGCTGGATATCCTTGGCCCTCTGGGGAATGGATTTGAAATTTATCCGGATTCGCGCAATCTTCTTTTGATGGCCGGGGGAATTGGCATCGCTCCGCTGGTCTGTCTGGCCGAAAAGGTTGTGGCTGATGGCTTCTCGGTGAAACTGATTCTCGGGGCAGCTACTGCTTCTCAACTTTATCCTGAGGCGATAGATGGGGTGGAACTAATCCGCATTACCGATGATGGCTCAGCAGGAAAAAAAGGATTGGCCACCGATTGGCTGCCCTCACTGGTGAAATGGGCCGATCAGATATTTGCCTGTGGGCCAATACCTATGTATCTTACGATGGCGGGCATGGCCGATGAATTTGAAGGTAAGTCCGTCCAAATCCTGCTGGAGCAGGTGATGGGTTGTGGGGTAGGGGCCTGCCGTGGTTGCGCTGTGCCGACGAACCGAGGGATGAAGATGGTTTGCCAGGATGGCCCCGTCTTCGATTTGCGGGAAATTGACTGGGCGGGGATGGCAGCACCGGGGATAAGCCGGTTCAAAGAATCGGATTGATGACGATTGATTGCTTCCGATTGGCTCCAACCGAAACCAAATCAACGGGACATCCGATAATTTCCTCTATCCTCTTCACGTATCGCTGAGCTTCCCCGGGAAGATCTGTGAAGTTCTTCATATCACTGGTATCGACTTGCCAGCCGGGCATTTCCTCATAAACAGGAGCGCATTTCCCCAGCATATCGGTATTGGCTGGTGGGTTTTTGATGATCGTGCCGTTGATCTCATAATCAGTGCATATTTTGACAGTTTCGCAGGTATCGAGGATATCGAATTTGGTAATGACTATCCCGGTGAATCCGTTCAGCCGGGAGCTGAATCGGGCGGCCACGCCATCAAACCAGCCACAGCGGCGGGGGCGTCCGGTAGTGGTGCCATACTCATTGCCCCGTTTCCTGATCTCTTCTCCCAGTTCATCTTTCAGTTCTGTGGGGAACGGTCCGCTGCCTACTCGTGTGGTGTATGCCTTGAATATCCCGATAATCTTATCGATTTTTTTAGGGCTTAATCCTGCCCCTAAACAGGCTCCCCAGGCTGTTGGTGGGGAAGAGGTTACATAAGGGTAAGTGCCAAAATCGATATCCAGCATGGTGCCCTGAGCTCCCTCCATGAGAACGGAATCACCCTTTTCCAGTGATTCATTTATTACCAGACTGGTCTCTCTTACAAAGGGCCTCAGTTTATCCGCATAAGAGCAATACTCCTCGTAGATTTCGTCGAAAGAGAGAGGTTTGGCCTCGAAAACCTTGGTGATGATCTGGTTTTTGAAATCCAGATATCTGTGGAGCCGGTTCTTAAAAACATCCCTGTCGATCAATTCCCCAACTCTTATTCCTCGGCGGGCGGCTTTATCCATATATGCCGGCCCGATTCCCTGCCTGGTGGTGCCGATGGCGCTCGAACCCCGGGCAGTTTCTTCCAGCTCATCGAGGAGGGTATGATAGGGCATGATCAGATGGGCCCGATCACTGATGTAAAGGCGGCTCATATCAACGCCGCGTTGCTTGAGGTTTTCAATTTCCTGAATGAGGATTTTCGGGTTGATGACTACCCCGTTGCCGATCAGGCAATCTGCGTTTGCATTAAATATACCGGAAGGGATCAGGTGGAGTTTGAATTCACCCTGTGAATTAACTACGGTGTGCCCGGCATTGGTTCCGCCGGAGTAGCGGGCTACGATATCCGCTTTTTCAGCCAGCAGGTCAACAATTTTACCTTTCCCTTCGTCTCCCCATTGTCCCCCTATTATAACTGTTACCGGCATCTGACACCTCTTTTCTTTTGGCTATTGACGGTCTGTTGAGCGACACAAAAATACGGAGAGGGTGGGATTCGAACCCACGGTACCCGAAGGCACACGCGCTCTCCAGGCGCGCCTGATCGACCACTCCAGCACCTCTCCATGATCATGTGCAGTATATCTCCCCAACTGTAAACGGAGGAGGTGGGATTCGAACCCACGGTACCCGAAGGTACACCGCTTTTCGAGAGCGGCACCTTAAGCCACTCGGTCACCCCTCCCCAAACGCTCGATTATACCACTCATAGGGCCTATTGACAATATGGTTAACGCTGACATATACTTCTAGTTGAAAATATTTTTCAATTAGCACGATGCGGCCTACTGAAAAAAGACTGGCTCTGACTTTGAGCCAAAAAGGTTATAAGCTTACTTCCCAGAGAAAGGCGATTCTGGCTGCTATTGTTAACAGCTGCGAACATCTCACGCCTGCTGCGATTTACGAGCGAGCGGTTCGTGAGAATCCGGATGTGGGGCTGGTTACTGTATATCGGACTCTTGAAGTGCTCTCTGATCTGGGGCTTATTTGCCGGGTGCATCGTGGGGGCAGATCACGGAGTTATACTCTGGCGCCGTCGGGACATCATCATCACATGATTTGCACAAATTGTGGAGCCGTGACTGATTTCACTAATAGTGATCTCAGTGAACTGGAAGAAAGGTTATCGCACGAAACCGGATTTAAGATAGAAGGACATTTACTGGAATTCTCTGGACGCTGTGCGAGTTGTCAAAAAAAGGCATCAGGTGAAGAGTTGAATGATTAGCACTATAGCGCATGAGCTTAAAGGGCATGCCCCTTTTACGGCTTTCGGGGCGGCCACCGGCATTGTAATAATGCTGATCATTCTCTGGATTGATGTATCGTCGGATACCTCGAAGATGCTTTTTGAAACCTTCCATCCCATTCATGTCCTGCTGAGCGCTGTGGCGACTACCGCTATGTACAGATTGCATGGCAGTAATAAATGGTGGATAGCTGTTTTAATCGGTTATACCGGCTCAATTGGGATAGCTACACTAAGTGATTGTATAATTCCGTATGTTGGGGAAATCATAATCGGCCTGCCCGATCCGCATCCTCACATTGGTTTCATCGAGAAATGGTGGCTGGTGAATCCACTGTCATTTGTTGGGATTGCGATTGGTTACCTTCGGCCAATAACTAAATTCCCTCATGCCGGGCATGTGTTGATCAGTGCCTGGGCATCATTGTTTCACATCACGATGGCTCTGGAGGGAACAATAGACTGGATACTGATTCTGCCGATTTTCGTGTTTCTTATCTTTGCAGTTCTTATTCCCTGCTGCATGAGCGATATAGTATATCCTTTGCTGTTTGCCGGGGGGCGTGATCACCATCACTCGCATTGAGTCTGTCGTTAGTGCAATTTTCCCCGGTGATCTCTCAGTGGCAGTGTCTGTCCCGTCTCGATAGAAGCGAAACCGTATTTTGAACGAATTTGATCTATAGCCTTGTCGAGATAAGCTTGCCTTCGGGTTGAGTCATCCAGCATGTTCGTCTGGCTGGCCATTTCTTCCAGATTTGAAACTCCAATTCCGATAAGTCTCACCGGATTTCTTCGTCTAGCCAATGCCTTTTCCATCAACTGGTTCCCGATATTGAATATCACCTGATCGATATCGGTGGGTATCTTTTGGGTCTGGCTGCGGGTAATGGTCTCAAAATCAGCGTATCTTAGTTTGAGAGTGATGCATCGAGCCTGTTTGGCCTGTCTGCGGAGGTCGGCCCCGACCTTCTCCGTGAGGTGACGTAGAGTTGCCTTGAGCAGTTTATCGTCCAGGGTATCCTGCTGCAGCGTCGTTTCCCGGCTGATCGATTTCGGCGGGCCGGGTGGCTTCACCTCCCTTTCGTCGATCCCGTTGGCATGGCGAAGCAGGATTTCCCCGTAAGCACCGAGATTTACTTTCATGAAAGAAGGCGGAAGTTCAGCTATCTGCCCGATGGTGATGACCCCGAACTTCTTGAGTATTTGCCGGGTTTTCTTTCCCACACCGGGCATGTCTTCTACCGGCAATGGAGCCAGAAAGTTTTTTTCCTTTCCCGGGGCTATCTCGGTGATTCCATCGGGCTTGCGGTAATCCGAGGCCACTTTGGCCACCACTTTGCACGAAGCGATCCCGATGGAGGCGGTGATTCCCAGGTTATCTTTTATCCGGTTCTTGATTCGAATCGCCGTTTCATGAACGGGCCCGTAGATCGGTTCGAATCCGGTTAAATCAAGGAATGCCTCGTCCAGTCCGCCGGGTTCAATGTCCGGGCTGAAATCGGCGAGGATTTCCATAAATCCGGCAGAGTACTCCCGGTACGCGGAAAAATTGCCGGGTAGGAATATCGCCTGAGGGCAGAGTCGCCGGGCGGTGGAGATAGGCATACCGGCGTGCAGGCCGAACTTGCGGGCTTCATACGAAGCACAGGATACCACCCCGCGGCTTTCGATGTGTCCCCCGACCACTGCCGGTTTTCCCTCCAGTTCCGGGTTTAATACCTTTTCCACCGAAATGAAAAAGGCATCGAGATCGATGTGTAATATCTGGCGTGCCATGTTTTATGTATTGTAGGGGCGAACCCGTGTGTTCGCCCGGATACAAATCTGGCGTTCTGGTAAGGGGCAGACCAATGTGTCTGCCCCTACAGAATGGTACCGTTTTTGACCTCGAATTTCTCTGCATGAGCCAGAAAATCAGACGGGAACCGATCGAGTTCCGTGGTGGTGATGAGTACCTGCTGGTAATCTGAAACCGTTTCCAGTAAATGTTCCCGTCTCTGGCTGTCCAGTTCCGAGAGGACGTCGTCAAGGAGCAGCACCGGTTTTTCATCGGTTCGCGTCAGCATGAACCTGACCTCGGCCAGTTTGAGGGATAAAGCCACAGTGCGTTGCTGTCCCCGTGATCCGTAATGCCCGATATTGATGTCGTTAACAAAGAACTGAAGATCGTCTCTGTGCGGGCCGACAAGAGACTGTCCCCGGGCCAGTTCTTTCCCTCTTGAGGCGCTGAGAGCTTCACTGAAGGCCTTTTCTGTATCATCAATGCTCTCGGATGCTGTGCCTTCTCTATAGATGCTCCTGACGTATTTGAGCTTCAGTTTTTCCTCTCCCCCGCTGAGTTGCTGATGAATGGGTTCTGAGAGTTCGCTGAGTTTATCGATGGTCTCCTGCCTCTGGATTACAATGTAGGAACCGGTCTTCACCAGTTCGTCATTCCAGAAGACCAGTTCATCTGGCCGACTGTGCCCGGCGGCGATCTGGCGCAGGAGATGGTTCCTTTGGGAAAGAACTTTGTTGTAGCGCTGGAGCGATCTCAAGTATTGCGGGTCTATCTGTGAATTGGTGATATCGAGATGACGCCTGCGTAAAGACGGCTCCTCGCTGATGAGGTCGATATCCCTCGGGCTGAACATGACCATGTTCAACTGGCCCATGAGGTCGACGGCCCTTCTCGTGACTCCGTTAACCTTGATATGTTTGTGAAGGGTGAAGCCGCTCCCGGATTCATGCGCGGCGAGAGACCGGGGCCGCAGGACAATTTCCAGTTGCGCGTTTCGATCCTTCCGTTGGATATCGGTCGCAAGGCGTGCGAAAGGGATTTTCTCTGTGAGTGTATCCCGGTTGATGATCTCCCGGTCCGGGACGCTTCGGGAGAATCTGGTAGTGGCCAGAAAGCAGATTGATTCCAGCAGATTGGTCTTACCCTGAGCGTTGGCTCCCCAGAACACGGAGATGTTATCCGGGAGATCGAACTCCAGATTGTGGTAATTACGGAAGTTGACCAGACTGAGATGCGTGATATGCAAGGGATATCCTCCGGACTATTGCTAGGATACTGTAATTGGAGATGGTGGTGCAAGAGCAGTGGAATTGTGAGGGTAAACTATGGTGATTATGTGAGGCTAAGCTTGCATCACCACCATTCCAGATTTGTTCCGATGAAGTAGTAGGCCCCAATGCCGATCGCCAGGGCCGCAAAGATCGGGACTAATATCAGCCATAACGGCACATCCCCACCGCCCGAATCTTCTTCTGCCGAATCGGTTTCATGAGAGAGGTCAGATCCTCCGAATGAGTGTGAGCTTGATTTGCCAGTAGATGAGTATCTGCTACCGCCTGATGGTGGTGTTGATGTTGCTTGAGTTGTCTCTGTTGGTGTTGGTGTGGGAGATAGAGTTGGCGATGGAGTAGGACTTGCGTTCGGATCATTGACGGTTACGGTGCGGGTGCCTGCGTTGGTGTGGGTTCCGTCCTCGTCTTCCAGGTCGACGTGGATTGTATATGTGCCGGCAGTGGTGTAGATATGTGTTTTCGTATCACCCGATGTGTATGTGTGGGTTGCCGGGCTTATGCCGTCTCCCCAATCGATAGTATAGCTGGTGACCGTATCGTTCCCTGGATCGGTAATGGTGCCCAGCGTTAGCGTGTAGGTCGCTCCCATATCTACCGCACTTGGCGAACCGGCCAGCGAAATCGTTGGCCTGACATTGTTTACCGTTACCGATCGGGAGTCCGTATGCGATTCATTGCTGCTATCGATGTAATTTATATTAATAGTCCGGCTGTGAGTTCCATCAATATAGGTATGCGTTCGGGTGAAAGGTATTACGCTGCTGATGTGGAATGACTCAGTGCCGGTATCATCTCCCCAGTTGATATACAGGGTGCCGGTATCACTGACATCACCGGCAAGAATAAACATGTCTCCTTCATCAATGGATGTTGGTGCGTTAATATCGAATAGCACTGAATTGTTGTTATTGCTACTGCTGCTGTTACCTGCCAGAGTAAGCATGTAATCTTCCACCTCGCCATCGCTTGCCGCGCCGGTGGGGCCGAGTCCCGGTTGCGAGCTGAACCGAAAGCGTGCGTAGGTTGTTCCTGATCCGGCATTTGGGGGAACAAAGAAGTTAACCGTTGGATTGCCAGCTGCTAATACTAAATGATCGTCAATCGTATGTTCCATGGCATCTTCCCAATCCCCATCCCGGTTATAATCGACCCACATATTCAATTCTCCAGGGCCGGATGTTGAAAGATATGCTGTATACAGTGTATTTGGATCTAACGTCTGAAAAGTGAAATTGACCCCGTCTTCATCGCTGCCATCATCTGACTGGCCGTCGTTTTCTGCATCAATAGTTGCTCCCAAGTGCAAACCAGAACCGATAGCGTGGCGGGCGCCGTTCTGTGCCAGGGTTGTCGGATAGGGTGAAGGCGCGTCTCCAAAGTCATATTCTGCTTTTGTTGTGAACGTGGCATCTGCTGTATATCCTGTGCCTAGATTGTTTTTGGCGTATCCCCGGTAGTGATAGGTGGTGTTCGGTTGCAGCCCAGTTGCGGAAACGGTAAAAACTCCGATTGTGCCCGTTGATGTTTTCGACCCGGAATATGATTGCAGTGTTGGGTTAGTAGCAGTAGCCCAGACGATTCCCCTTTCGATGATCGCCGCTCCGCTGTTGCCGGTTACCGTTGCTCCCAGCGTTGCTGATGTCTTGGTAATGCCGGTGTCTGTCGGAGTGGATAGAACCGGAGAACCGGGCTGCAGGATGGTTATGGTGACGGTGGCCGTATCGGTGCCGCCATTGGTATCGGATACTATGTAAGTGAAGGTGTCGGTTCCGCTGTTGATTCCATCGTGCCCGTATACAAAACTGCCGTCAGAATCGAGCGCGAAAGAATCGGCCTGAACCGGCGGCGATCCTTCTAGGGCCACAGTGAGGGGATCAGCATCAGGGTCGCTATCGTTAGCCAGAACACCGTTTGCCGCCGATACCGTTAAGGTTCCTCCCTTGTAGATTTCATATTCGTCATCATCAACGGCGGTTGGCGGCTGATTCCCGGGGGTGACGGTGATGGTAATCGTGTCGCTATCAGTTTCTGCCTCTCCGGAGCCGGTGTGGCCTTGATCATCAGCAGTTATCTCAATACTTGCCTCACCACTAAAACCGGGAGTTGGATCGAATTGCATGCCATTGAAGGCAGCATTGATATCATCTATTTTGCCCGTGATGTGGTATGTGTTTGTCCCCGAAATGATAGTTAGATTTTCCGTGCCGCTCAAGATGATGGAGCCGTTGGTTGTTGTCAGCGTAACTTCGATTTCATTTTCTTCCGCATCTACATCGCTGATGGAAACCCCACTACCTGAAAAAACTATCGGTGTGTTTTCAACGGTTGTTTTACTAGCTGGGGCAGTGATTATTGGAGCTTCGTTGACGTTATTCAAATCTATATCGATTGTGGCCGTATCAGTATCAGTTCCCGAACTAACTTCTGTTACCTCAATAGTTAGCTTGAACTTTTGAAATGTTTCGTAGTCAAGAGCTTCTTTGGTAGCTACCGTAATGGTACCGGAATTTTCATCAATAGCAAATGCAGTTGATGTATTGCCGTTGGTTATTTCGTATGTAAAAGTCCCCGGAGTGGTGGCAATAATAGTCCCAACAACAGTGCCATTGTGAGAGTTCTCGTCAATAGGGGAGAGGTTTGTGACTTGCAGTCCAAAATCTGCTGCATATGCCGATAGCGCAATCAGGGCTATCAAAAAGAGAAGGATAATTAATACGGGTAAAACAGATTTGTTCATATGCTTGCCATCATTATAATAAATCTGACGCCGGGTGGCAATCGGATGGCGATGGTTAAAAGGTGAAGATGCTATTTATTATAATAATGATCCGGTTAAAGCCAGCTTGCGAACGGGGGATGCTCTCGTTGCTGGCTCTGCAATGCAAAAAAGGGGGCAGGGTTGCTATCCTGCCCCCTTTTAGGTCTACTGTTTTCCCGGTTGCGTTTTAGACGCCTGCCAGTCCCTTTTTCAGGAGAATCAAATATATGCCCAGCCCCAATATCAAAATCGCAACAATGGGGATGATAATCATCCACAGGTTCATCCCGCCGTCATCATCCTCTTCCTCAATGGGAGGCGGCGGTTCCTGAGTTGGCTCAGGAGTTTCCTTCGGTTCAACGGTCGGAGTGGGGGTTGGTTCCACGGTTGGTTCGGGTGTCAGGGTGGGTATCGGTGTGGGCTCAACTGGTGCCTGGGCCAGCATCCCAACCTGGGTGAAGTGAGCCAAATGACCGCTGATGGTGTGGTTTATCGTATCCACCACGATATCGGCAAGTTCCACCCATTCACCCGATACCTCATCGTAGTAAGCCAGAACCAGGTCTTCCGGTTCAATTCCTTCCGGCAGGGTTCCTGGATCATAGTTGATCTTCACAGTAATGGGCGGGTCGAAGGTAGCACCGTCCGGGCCGAAATCACAAATCCCCAGGATGAGAACACCTTCAGGATTAGCAGGCGTTACAGTCGGCGCTTGCACGGTCACATTGGTGAGCGGATTGCCATATGCGTCGAGGGCAATGGTTCCTGCCGGGATGATCAGCGTGCCGTTGCAATCGAGGCAATCACCGGTGATGGATACTGTCTGGCCGGTGACTCCTTGATCGTTGACAGGGACGTTGCCTTCGGGCAGGGGCTCTTCTTCATCCTCAATATCTTCCGCCGGACTTCCCGATAGCACGAAGCTAGCGATGATACTCTTGTTGGAATTCATGGTGATGGTTTCCGGGTTGCCGCTTCCGGTGAGATCGCCATCCCATCCGTTGAACAGGTAACCTTCTGCCGGGATGGCATTAAGGGTAACCGATGTTCCCATAACGAATATCGTGCCGGAGGGAGATTGATCCACAGTACCGCCTTCAGGGGGGTCGATGGTAATCTCAAGGGGTAGATTGACTGGCAATGGGTAGGTATCATCAACGCCTTCAATGGTTATGGTGACCGTGGTGGTATCGGTGCCGCCGTCGCCATCGGACATCAGGTAGGTAAAGGTTTCGATGGCGGTATCGCCTTCCATGAGTGTTTCGAATTTGTTCATCTGGTAGTAAATAAAACTGCCGTTGGGATTCCAACTGGTAAGCGTTCCCTTCAGGCCGGTGGTGTCCACGGATGTTACCGTCAAAACGTCGTTACCGGGATCATCATCATTGTCCAGTACGCCGGGAGCGGGGACAGTCAGTGGAATGTCTTCATCGATTACGTAGGCATCATCATTTGCAGTTGGAGGGAGGTTGTTGACCGTTATCATTGTTGAAAGGGTATTGCATGTACCATGAACATCTTTCAATGTGACGGTGATGTTATGGGTGCCGGAATTGGTATATCCGTGAATTGCGCTGGGATTTGCAGTTCCTGCAGGATAACCAAAAGTCTGCGTGCCAGTGCCATCCCCCCAGACAATTTCCAGATCGAATGGGATGATAGTAGTGCTGGCAGTACATGAAAGGGTGCCCGAGGTTCCTTCATCGATGGGTGTAGTAAATAGAAGGGTGGAGATTACAGGTGGAACGTAGATTGTTTCATCAACTCCCATATCAACAGTACCGCCAATAATGCGCGTATCTCCCTCGAAATCGGTGGCGGGCAGATTGGCCGCGGCGTTCGTGCCGGCATTGATGCAGGGAGACGTGGGTTGTAGATGGAAATCACCACCTGTCGCGTTGACAAATAGTGGGTCTTGATTGATATTGCCGGTACCCGCATAACCGCCCTGTATGTTTGAATAGGTGACAGAAGGGGTACCTATGTCATTATAGATTTCACTTCCTGATGAAGCGGTATCGCCCCAGAGGATGCAGTTGGCAAGGGTGGGATCGGAAGTTAAATTGTACATCCCGCCGCCGTAAGAGGCGGCGGAGTTATTGGCAAAAGAGCAGTTGGTGAGGGTGGAATTAAAAGAATCGCAATTGTACATCCCGCCGCCGGATGAGGCGGCGGTGTTATCGGCAAAAGAGCAGTTGGTGAGGGTGGGATCGGAACCATTAGAATTGTACATCCCGCCGCCGAAAGTGGCGCTATTGCCAGAAAAGGAACAGTTGGCAAGGGTGGGATCACCACTAGAATTGTACATCCCGCCGCCACCTCCGGTGCTGCCGGAAGTGGCGCTATTGCCAGAAAAGGAACAGTTGGCAAGGGTGGGATCGGAATCGAAATTAGACATCCCGCCGCCACCGTTGGCGCTATTGCCAGAAAAGGAACAGTTGGCAAGGGTGGGATCGGAAGCGACATTAGACATCCCGCCGCCACCTCCGGCGCTGCCGCTGGTGGCGAAATTGGCGGAGAAGGCGCAGTCGGTGAGGACGGGATCGGAGTTTAGATTGAACATCCCGCCGCCGTAATCGATGGCCGTGTTGCCGGCAATGGCACAGTCGGTGATCCGAGGGCTGGCGGCGGTCAGGTGCAAGCCCCCGCCACATATTCTGGTGACACCGAAAGCGGGGATATAGGTGGGGGTGCCGCTGCCGTTTGTGATTGTGAACCCTTCCAAAACAGACGCGCCGGTCAGGTTGCGCCCTATGATGACGGAACTCATACTCCCACCGTTAACGATGCAGCCTGGCGTACCTGATCCGAGTATCGCCAGGTCTTTGCTATCCCAGAGTATGTTTTCAGTGTAGGTGCCGTCTGCCACATTTACTGTGCCGGAGGCGGTTACACTGTTGATACCGTCCTGAATGATGTCGAAGGCATCGTATCCAAACGTATGACCACCGACTGGGCTGCCGGAATTAGTGCCGGCCCAGTCGTCGTCTACCCAGACTTCGGAGACAGTGCCCACAAAATCCTGAACAACATTGCTATTGACTGGCCCAATGCTGGCAAAAGCTGGAGTGAATGAGTAGTTGGTTAAACTTGGGGTAACGGTTCCAGCCCAACCTTCACCTACAGTGTAGGAGTAATATCCTCCGCCGGAAGTGGTCGCTGTTTCAGGTGTGCCTCCACTATCGAAGGTAATGGTGACGCCATCAAGGCCGCTTCCTCCACCAGTAGTAACTTGCCCGGATATTGAATAGGAAACTGCAGACGTGCCGTAGTAGCCCAG
>CAZJQZ010000051.1:0-15722 GCA_964548045.1 uncultured Dehalococcoidia bacterium
AAGTGAAATTGAATCGCTGAAAGAATGTGACTATGTTTTTCCGCCTCTCTTGATGCACGGATTTGCCACAAATATGCGAGATGCAGGCAGCAAAGCCAAGCTTATCGGAGGAACACCTCATACAGCGCTCCTAAAACAGGTTAATAAGGAAGGGGCTTGGCCTGCAATAGAAGGGATGCTCTTTATCTTTACCGGCAGCTGGCATGGTGAACCGGGAAAGGATGGTGAATTCGTTAACATGATGTTGAACAAGTACCATCCAGAAGAAATTGAAGATATCCTGAGTAATGGTGCTTCGTATATTGGAGTCCTCACTTATCGGACGATGATGCAAATAGTAGAAAAGGCGGTAGAAACTACCGGGCCTGAGGGTTTTAATTCGGAGAGTCTTTACGAAGCAGCTCAATCGTGGAGCTCCTCCAGTAATGAACGTCCGGGAGGATACAATTACACTCTTACCAAACGTTATGTGCTTAATGATCTTGGCATTCTTGAAGCCAGTGCCCAGCAGAATGACCTGGTGAGAAATGACCCGAACTGGTATCCCATCCTGAACGAACCATGATTCTCATACTCCCCGAAATGAATAATGCGTGTTTAAATATCAGCACTTGGCAGTCATATGCGATGAGTTATTAGGTTTAGTTTAGTAATATAATATTTATCGTACCATTTGCTTTAATGGCTGTTTTACTCTCTTGGCATTTAACAACCGAATTTAGCATATGCAGGTATTGTCCACACTCGAAAGGGTGGCACTCTCAACCTTGCTGGCATTATTACAGAATTTAATTTAAGAATTTTCATATTAACATGTTATTTGGCAAATGCTTAAATTGTGCCAGATTCTATCATCCAAGCACTTAGTTGACGGGTGGCTATGCAGAGAAAACGCTAGAATTAAGAATCTTCCACTATTCCACCGATCGCTTGCCGAATGTTGTACTTGCTACTAGAATCAAATCGCTATAGATTATGTGATACTGAAAGCTAGCGAAAAGGTTCTGCCTACTGTACGGTAGAGCCCACCATACCACGTCACTAACCTTGTTTTTTATTGTTAACCTAGATAATTGTCTCCAGCCTCCGGGCCAGCCGTTTGGCCAGTACCACGATAGTCAAAACCGGAGGCCTGCCCGGCGCTTCAGGCATGACACTCGCGTCACAGCAGTACAAGTTCTTTACCGATGTCTCCAGATTGCTGTCCAGAAGCTGGCCGACTCTTACGGTGCCGCCGGGATGCCCCAGAATGAATCCGGAATGATGAATATCGTTCGGATCACAACCGGCTTTGATTAGTATCCTGGTATTGACCTCGCGACTGTAATTGAAACGCGTCATGTCATTTTCGGTGAATGTCTTGCTCAATTTGCCATCAGGAAAAACCCGGCCTACGCCATCGTCGGATACCTTGGAAAACACCCCCAGGGCTTTTCGATAGCGGTGAAGGTTGGATAAGCCTTTGAAATGCTCGTCCTGCACGAACTGCAATTGCCATGCGGGGAAGGGGGAAAGCAGGCTAAAAAAGATTACCTTCTGTTCTTCATCGTGCCATCCGACTGCCATAGACTGTTCCCCGGCATTCCCTGCCCCGCTCTTAACAAAACCAAAGGTGAAAAACGTCGGATCTGCGGTAAACCAATTCCCGGCATCGCTTAATCCTGTGTGCTGTAATATTCGGGCAGTTTGAGTTCCTCCGGCAGCGCAAACCACGATTTTGGCGTTGATCTCGTAGTTTTGGCCATGCTTCCCTGCCGCTCTAACTCCGACGGCTGTATTATCCTCGACGATTATGTCTGTGACATCGGTGTTAGTCAGCAGGGTGGTGCCGTTCTCGATTGCTTGACTGGCAAATTCCCTGGCCGTCCACTTGGCATTTTTTTGACATCCGTTTGCGCATTTATCGCATGCTGGTTCGCATCTGCTGAAATCGATATGCCGGTATAGTCGGTCGAATGGTATCCCAATATCGTTGGCCGCTTCCCAGACACGTCTCGTTCCGGGCCCGATGAAATCATCCGGGGGCATGTTGACCCAGGTTTCGCGCATTGCTTCGTCAATCAAATCCTGATCAAGCTCAACATTGTATCGTTTCCAGTAATCAATATCCGGGAGGAAAGCCGAACCGATGTAAATGACAGTTCCCCCGCCAAGGCAATTCGCCAGAATTACAGGATCACCTTCCTGAGTTTTCCTGAAAGGGAGCGGGAAGTTAAATCCCTTTTCAAGTCGAATGAGCGCCCCGGCGCCAAATTTATTTCCCATAAGCCGATTGTCATCGCTGCCCTTTTCAAGCAGGATAACCTTTTTCCCTTTTGCGGAAAGCTCTTTAGCGTTGGTGCATCCCCCCGGCCCCCCGCCGATTATCACCACGTCAGCATCTAGTTTTGTGAGTTGCCTGGCCATGATTTCTTGCCTCTGTATCCTTAATAAAAAATGACTATCTTGTGATTCTGGCTGAGGAATGCTCCATTCTGGTGGCTCTTCTGTTGATGTAGATCGCCGCAGGCTTGGAGGCAAGATAGATTAAAAACAAACGGGCCTTAAGTTTCTTTGTCATCATTTTGTGCTCAAAGGCATATACAGTATTGGAACACATGTTCCCAAAGTTGACTAATTTAATAAAAAGTTCGATGTACTTTGTTCTTTCTTTGCCATAATAATCAACCACCCTTTTCTCCACTGTATCGGAAACATTCCCTTTGGTATCCGCCCAATGCTGAGCATACATGAGTCCGATCGACTCTTCTTCCGCGAAATTGCCCAGTTCACCTGCCAGGAGGTTTTGAATCTCGGCGGTGCTGACGCCTCCCTCAAGAGCGGTCTGTGAGTGCAAATACGAACAGTAAGAACATTCATTTACGCCGGTAACAGCCAGCATTATCTTTTCGGAAAAGGCGCGGGAAATCCTGCTGCTGCGTCCCAATCGCACTGTTCCCACCACTGAGTAGCCTACATTCAGGGACAGCTTTATAAGCTCATAGTGGGATTCAATATAGCGCATTTGTTTATTTATCATCAACCGTGCTCATTTTATTATTTACTCCAGTTTCCCGGATTCATAATCCTGTTGGGATCAAGTGTCTCTTTGATCCGCTGGATCAGTTCGTAGGTATTGGGATTCATCTTTTGCGATATCAGTCTTTGAATTTCCACCTCAGCCTTCCAGGGTATGCCGCCTATTTCCAGTACAGCCTCACTGGCTTCTCTCATTGCCTGCCTGGTTCGTTCTATGCTTTTCTCGTCAGCTCGATTGAAAGGATAAACAAGGCAGAAATTGACGTTATGGCAATATCCCAGAATCTGCGATCCAGTCAGGAAATACGTCTGATATTTGCCGGCAAGCTCCCTGCCCCTTCTCCATATTTGAGGCATCTTATCGATGGTCATAATACCACCGCAGTATCGAAAGCCCCCACCCTGTTCAAAATCGGCAGTCAGCGCCGGACTCACATACGGCGGCTTTTCGACGAATCGACTTATCAGCTCGTATGGGACGGGATACATGTAACTGACTTTGCCCTGCTCTTCCGGGTCGAACTCCAGGGCGATTTTTTTAAATACCGCCTTTTTATATTCGATCTCCTCATCGAGGTCCCCGGTAATGGTCACGGTTATGAATTGAGGCGCATCGTCGCTTTCGGTCAGTGCAAATCCGATGACGAAGAGGTTATCCGCCATATCGGTCTGAGTTATGCGGTACAACACATCCGCCAGCATATCAAGGTCGTTGACCACATATCCCACCACGTCCATCAGTGGGTGCTTGGGGAAGAGCTTGAGAGTTAGCCTGGTGATAATGCCGGTTGTGCCGTTCCAGCCGCAAAACAGCCCGGTCAGGTCGGGGAGGGGGCCTTTGCCGAACGGATGTGGGGAAACAGAAGTTGCGCCTATTTCGCAAATCTCTCCGGTAGGTAACACAACTTCCATTCCATTAACGTGATGCGAATTGTTCCCGTATTTACTGGAAAGATATCCATGACCCCTGATTACGATATTGCCGGCTACCGTTGCCATCGGGGGGGCCTCCGGCCGGGAATGTTCCATATCCGGGCAGTTCTTTTCCAGATAAGCTCCCAATTGTCCCTGAGTCACACCTGCCTCTACCGTTACATATCGGGAAAGTTTATTCAACTCGGTAATGCGATCCATCCTCTTCATATCGAGCACGATCCCGCCGTTGACTGGCATCCCGAGTCCATTCAGGGTGAGATTGGCACCCATCGGGGTAATCGGGACTTTGTATTCATTTGCCAGAAGTACAATGTCGCGAACCTGCTGAGTGGTTTTGGGCATAGCCACGTAATCCACTTTGCGTGGTCCCTCGGTTCCCGAATCAACCGAATACATATACAACTCTTCCGGTTGATTGGATACATAATCTTCGCCGACTATTTCAACCAGCGAGTTATAGATGCTGTTGTTTTCCATAATTAGTTCTCCAATTTTTTCTTTTGAAAGTCATGATCAATCTCTTAAGTTCCTACTCTTGGAGGCTGTTGAATCTGAGGCATACTCTCAGGCTCCAGAAATTACTGCCTTCTATTGAGAGGCTCCTTAATGTGAGAGACTTGCCAGAATGATCTCGGAAATATCTTTGATCTGGATTTGATCTTCTAGCTGTTCGGTTTTTACGGCATCCTCAAGCATTAGCATGCAAATGGGACAGGCAACAGCCAGCACGGTGGCTCCGGTCTCGTAAGCCTCACGTACCCTGGCATTACTGGCCTGATCCTTCCCTTTGGCCGAAATCCCGGTGTAAAAATTGGCGCTGCCCCCACCGCAACAGAAAGCATTGCTTCTGTTTCTCTCCATCTCCACAAAGTTGATACCGGGAATTGCTTCCAGAATTTCTCTTGGGGCATCATATTCACCATTGTGTCTGCCCAGGAAACACGGATCGTGATAGGTGACGGTTGCTTCATATCCCCCGGAAACATTGAGCTTTCCCGATGCGATCAGATCGCGAAGTAATTGTGTGTAGTGGAATACCTCAAATTCATCCGCGTAATGGTTTTTGAAAGCGTTGTATGAATGAGGGGAAAGCGTGACAATCTTTTTCACACCGGCTTCTCGGAACAATTCCACATTCTTCTCTCGCTGATGCTCGAACAGTCCCTGTTCACCCAAAAGGCGCACTTCGTTGCCGTCGCATTCCTCTTTCTCCCCCATAATCCCGAAGGAGACGCCGGCTTTCTGCAGCACCTCCCCGAGCGCTCTGGCCGCCTTGCGACTGCATGCATCATAGGAGCCCACGCATCCAACGTAGTAAAGATATTCGTCGTTTTTATCGAACTCCTTTATATCGGTACCTTCAGCCCAATCCCCTCTCGCTGATCTCGCTTCCCGGTATGAATTCCCGTACAGGTAAACGTTCTCGAGGAATTTTCTGATCATCTTGGGCACAGGGAGTTGCGTTTCCAGTATCTCTTCGCGAACCGCTATAAAATTATTCAGCAGGTGTTCGCCAAACTCAAATCGACAGCTCTCGACGCAGTTGCCGCACGCCGAACATGAATAAAGTATTTCGGAGAGGTGCTCACTCCACTCAATATCGTGGTTGATCAGCGCAGCCCTTATCAGCCAGTTCAGCCCCCCTGGCGAATACGTTTCCATCCGAAACCGGTGATACATAGGGCAATTGTATCCCACTGGAGAGTAATCATAGGTCAGCTTGCAGAAGCCACACCGGAAACACCTGTGTACCAGCTCTTTATAATCAACATCACTCATCTCATTTACTCCAATTTCCAGGATTCATGATCCCGTTGGGATCAAGCGTTTCTTTGATCCGCTGGATCAGTTCGTAGGTATTGGGGTCCATCTTATCCAGCATCTGCTTCTGGCCTTTAAGTTCAGGGTGCCACAGAAGGCCTCCCATCTCAAGAGTTGTCTTGTTTGCTTCGTCCAGTGCTGCTTCCATTCTCTCGATACTGCTCTCATCTGCTCGGTTGAATGTGTAGACGAAGCCGAACATGGCGCTGTGGCAGTATCCGAGGAGCTGGACCCCGGTCAGGAAAGGCACCCCATGTTTGTGAGAAAGCTCGATTCCTCGCCTCCATGCCTCCGGGATCTTCTCAACGGGAAGTATGGCAGCACAGTAGCGGAAACCTCCCCCTTTGTCGAAATCAGCCGTGAGAGCTGAACTGACGTAAGGCGGCTTCTCGACCAATCTGTCCTTGAAGAATTCAGGCACGACCTCCATAAATTCGACCTGGTTGTTGCCCTCACTGCTCTCCCTGGCCACTCGCCGGAAAACGTTTCTTTTGTATTCAAGATCCTCTTCGGTGTCTCCTGTTATGGTGATCGTGATGTATTGCGGCACGTCACCGCCTTCGACGGGCACAGCCCCATATAAGAAGAGATTCTCCACGATATCCGTGTAAGTGATCCTGTACAGAACGTCCGGAAGCAGATCAGGGTTATTCACTTCGAATCCCGTCACATCGATGAGCTTTCGCTTGGGATAAAGCTTCAATGAGAGCTTGGTGACTACACCTGTAGTCCCCAGCCATCCCATGAAAAGGCCTGAAAGTTCTGGAAGCGGACCTTTACAGAACCAGTAGGACGAAACAGAACTGGAACCTATATTACAGATATCACCCGTGGGCAGGACAACTTCCATCGAGTTGATCATTTCTGCGTTGTTTCCATGCCTCAATGAGAGATGGCCGTGCCCCCGAATCAGCAGGTTTCCAATGATTGTTGCTGCCGGAGGGCACTCCGGCCTCGAGTGTTCCAGATCAGGGTAGTGCTTCTCTAAATAGCTTCCCAAAGCGCCCTGGGTGACTCCGGCTTCGATTATTGCATATCGACCCATTCTGTTGACTTCGACTATGCGATCCATTCGTTTCATGTCCAGGACGATTCCCCCTTGAACTGGAAGACAGAGCCCGGCGAGATTCTGGCTACCGCCCATAGGGACGATGGGAATCCTTCTTTCGTTAGCCATCCGCACGATTTTCTGGACCTGTTCGGTTGTCCTGGGTATGGCTACATAGTCTACTTTACGTGGCCCCTCTGTTACCATATCCATGGAGTACATGAAAAGCTCTTCCGGTTGATTGGATGCATAATCCTCGCCGACTATTTCAACCAGAGCATCATAAACGCTATCGTTTACCATAGGGTTCTTTCCTGTTTATCCGATACATACCTGAAACTGTGAAAAATGGCTTTTTGCTTCATTTGCTAATTTGCAGTAATGGCATCACGCATAACGGGACATAATATCAGCCGCGAAGGCACGGGCCCGCTCGATTCGGAATGTATCCGGTTGTCCTTTACTTGTCGAGGCTCCTTTAGCCAGCTTTTGTATCTGCGGATCATCATTTGCAAGCATAGCATCAAGTATAAAATCAGCCATCTCTCCCTGGCAGTTAAATACGCCCACAACATCAGTATCGGCTGCTGCGTTTTTGCAATTCTCAATCCATTCCCCGATTTCTTCGAAATCCTCAGGCATAGCATGAGTCATGAAAAGAGCAAGCTGCTTGTTCCGGCACTGATTGGCTAAAAAATCTTTAGCCTGTGCGGCCGGGGCAAATGCCTGGATGGGAAAGCCGACAAATAACAGGTCATAACCATCCGTGCTTTCGACTTCGGAGAGTTCTTTCATCGCCTTTTCGCCTTCGATTGTCTCAAAGATGGCCTCGGCCACTTGCTTGGTTTTGCCCGTCTGGGAAAAATAGGTTACCAGGGTTTTCATGTGATTTTCTCCTCTATTCGGTATCTATCGGTCGCCTCACGAAACTGATCGCTTCTGTCGGACAGGTGGGGAAGCATACCCCGCATCCAAGGCATTTTTCCAAATTAATGGAAGCGACTTCCTCAACTGTGATAGCATCCATCGGGCAGCGATCGGCGCAGGTGCCGCAGGCGGTGCATTCCGCCTCATCGATTACGGGCATGAACTCGGAAGGCTGGAGAATCTGGGCTCCCGTCGTATACTGGCCCATGAGCAATACGCAGCAGTCATTGCAACAGTTGCAGATGAAGTCATTGGGATCGTATGTGTGAACCAGACCAGCTTCATTGGATCGACGCAGGACATCCAGTGCTTCCTCATAAGTAATCTCACGGCACATGCCGTGTTCGAGACCCCACTTGGTCATCTCGTTCATGAACATGCATGTCTCCAACGGGAAAGTGCAGTGGTTGCCCGGGTCGGCGATCCAGTGGGGCAATCGGCATGAGCACGTAGAGATGCCATATGGCGCTGAATTCTTAATCTGTTCGACTACATTTTCTTCAGGTTTGGCATCATCGGGCAGAGCAGCCGGGGTTAGCCAGACACGGGCTACAGGAATTCCTACTGCGGGCAGCCATTTCTTGGCGAACTCCACCTCGAAATAGTGCAGTTTTTTCATGAGTTCTACCGAGTGTGGGAACCGGATGTTTCCCCATCCGGCCGTTTCTACCAGTCCCGGGCCAGCGAGCCCTATGGTTTTGTGGGTCGGGTCATCCACGCCGGGATCGATCCACATCGTGCCTTTATCGGCCATGGTGTTGAGCATCTTTTTCAGTTTGTCCTTCTCGATGCCGGTTTTCTGTTGGAGACGGTCGATTTTTCCCCCATCAAAACCAACTTTTAGAGCCAGCCCTGCCTCCTCCGGTGTGAACTGTACACGCAGTAGTTCCGTAAAGGAATCCTTCACCATATGGACATTGAAGATGGAGTACATTTCGTACAGGTCCTGATAGATATCTTCTGTGGTCATTGGTTGCCTCCTTTTTTGTTTATTTAGTTATAGCCGTCCAGTATTAAGATGCAGCTTTTTCCCTGCCTGTGAGCCGGTTCCATAAAGCGAGCTGCTCTAGTGAGTTGCGCAACGCGAAGAAGACTGCGGTGCCTCCTGCTATCAGCACTACTAATCCGCTAATGAGGAGTCCCAGCCCAACTTCAAACAGCCACGAGACCTTTGCACGAACAACTATGCTCAAATCAGCGCTTGATGACTCTGTAGTTCCAAGCAACAACGTGAGCGTATCCAGAATATTTCCCGAAGATCCGCTGTTAACCGGTTCTACCCGAAAGCTGACAATATCGCCGCCGCTCAGATCCCCGGCAGGTCCCACACCAACATCACCAGGTTCGGCAAGTATAGTCGAAGAACCGGCATCAAACTTAACAGTTTTGGTGGTAAGATAACCTTCGTTATCGGCAATGGCGCTATCAACCCAGATCATCGTCCCTCCGGCTACAGTGATCCCAATGGCTATCGAAATGGCAATGGCCCCAAAAACAAACAGGACAATATTCCCAGTATTCACCTTTACTTCCTCTATCTTATCAATTCAGCAGAGGCAGTTCATGAACTGCCTCTATAAAGGGACCCTTTTCACAATTTCTTGAACAGCCAGCACGCTGGGAGAGTCATCAGGGAGATCGGTAATTGGCTTGCCCAGCGAATCGTATTCTGCCAAGACATAATCATCGGGAACAAACCCCAGAATACTCAGACCAGCCTCCTCGGCCATTCCTGTTATTATGGTTTTTCCCCCTTTGAATTTGTTGATGACCAGCCCTGTTTGCACCGAAGCCATATCGATATCCCGCTGGGCCACTGCATTTATCTCTGTGGCAGCATGTATACCACGGGTGGAAATATCCGTGACGATTATCAAAAGGTCCACTCCGTTTATCACTCTCCTGTTGACCTGTTCCGGACCCGCTTCGCAATCCACAATAGTAATGTCATATTGGTTTGCCAGCCTGTCTATCCCGTATCTGAGAAGCTCGTTGGTTGTGCAATAGCATCCCGGACCTTCCGGCCGACCCATCGCCATCAGATGAAAACCATTGCCTTGTTCTACGATGTCGTTCATTACATCGCTCATCTGCCTTTTGTATATTTCATCCCTGGCATACGGATCCTCGATCATCTCCTGCCGGATTTCCGTTACAGTCTTTTTAACATTCATTCCCAGTGCGAAGGGAAGACCTCCCGATGAATCCGCATCAATGGCGAGAATGCTCTGATTTTCATCACTGGCCAGCAGTTTGATCAATATGGCGCTGATGGCTGTTTTGCCGCTGCCTCCTTTACCGGTTATGGCAATCTTTCGTGCTTTCACGTCTTTGATTAACCCTCCCTATCCCCTCTTACTCTCCACAACCGTAGTAAGAAAATTATCGAGAGTGGCCTTTATGCCTTCCGAGGAAAATACCCTGGAATCGAAGAGATCCAGTTGAAGATTTAATACGGGAACTCCCAATTCTTCGTAGATGCGATCCTTTACCAGTTTGGCGATGGCCCAGTTGGATTTACAGGCAATGTGCCCCGCGAAAATGGCGGCGTCCGCTTTGTAATCCCGGCACAGGGCAATAGCAGCATTGAGGTAATTCTCCCACGGCCCGCCGCATTCCCTGGTCATCGGCATAAGCTCTATCTTTTTCGCCCAGCCTCTAAGTATACCGTCCATCGTCGAAATATCTTCCACCGGCTCGATGGTGAAATTGTTGTTCATGTGGCTGACGGAAACTGCTCCGTATTCCTGTTCCAGCCAGTTGAAAATCCCCATATCGAACGTCACCGCGCCGTAAATCCAGACCAGCCGGAGCTTCTCCTCATCCAGATGACCTTCCTTCCTGTTTATCTTGGCTAGTGACTCTTCGTACTTCTTTTGCAGGTATTCCACCAGTTGAGGGGTCCCCGCAAGGCTCATCAGCAGCCCGTATTCGGTAATCATTTCCAGGCTGGAATATGGCGAAGGAACATGCTGTCTCAGCCCGTTCAGTTTGAGAATCAACTCGTGAGCCTCATTAGAATATTTCATCACCTCCTGCAGCCGGTCGAAGTCAAGCTTTTGATTAGTTGTCTGTTCCAGCAATGTTACCAGTTTTCCCAGCTCCTGGGCTGTATACTGGATACTTCGCTCGTTCCTGAAATAGGGCATATCTATGCAGAAATAAGGAAACCCGAAGTAATCGGCGATCTGTGGATATGTGGCCAGATTGGAATCGCACGGGTGTGACGGGTGCGCCAGCAGAATCGGAGGCGGTATCTCCCCGGCAAGACAGGCCCCTAGCAGAATCTTATTATTTGAGCACAGATAATCAGCCACATGCTCTTCGCCCAGATCTATATACCTGTTGGCTTCACCGAGTCCAGAGATTGCCCCAGTAAGCGCATCGATTACCACGGGCACGACGTCCATTGCCCAGAACAGCTCGGACATCACGCCAAAATTCATCCATGCAACCGGTTTTCCCGTTTGGGTTGCTTCCAATACGGTATCAAAGTAGGGGCCGAGGTATTCGAACACATTAATGCCGTCATTTTTCCCGCTGACTAGTTCTCTTATGAAACCGAAATTTTCGGATATTTTCTGATATACGTTCTTTTTCTCTTCCATTTCCATGCTATCCCTCCAGGCTTTCCAGGAACGCCTGCACCCTTGTCTGAAGCTGGCCGGCAGCGCTTAACCAGTACTCCCGTTCCAATGATAGGAGCGGAATTCCTTCATCCTTCATTTTTTTACGGAAATTGAGTTGTTCTCCTCCCCAGAGATCGCAGTACCTGAGTCGCTGGAAAATCATACCGTCGGCTCTTGAATTCTCAGCCGTATCCCTGGCGAAATCACATCTTTCAGTGAGCTTTTCCACCATTCGCGGACAGGAGGGGCTGTTCAAATAAGACTTGGCAAGGCTTTTCAACAGGTCATCTTCTACCTCAACAGGTTCTGAAAAGTATCTGCTTCCGTAACAGATGCTGTCACTTACTATCAGCCCCCCGAGCTTCTCGATTATCTCGTAGAAAGCCGGGTTATCGCATCCACCGCCTCCGGCTATGGACAGCCTGGCCCTGTAATCCGTTATTCCCTTACGTTCGCTCAACTCCTCAAGTAATTCCCTTAACAGCCGGTTGTATTGTTCCCGTGGTATTGTGGCCGATGCAAGCGTAACACTCAGGCTTTCAGATCCCGTCAGGGGCGGGTTATCCGCCTTGCGAAGCTCGTAAAGCTGTTTCAGCAGGTCTCTCGTTTCATTGTAGATGTTGATTGCCGTGATTAGATTGGTATCCGTTATCTCTACCCCGAAGGATTTCTCCACGTTTTCTTTGAACTCTTCCAAAAACTCCCTGTAAAGGGCGATGGATTCATCATTAACTTTGTGAGGCATATCGATGAAGTGCATGAAGGGAAACGCCTCAGGTATGATTACCCGAAACAAATCGTACAGGCGGCGTATATTATCACAACTTCTGGTGAAAACCATGCCGTCGAGGAAATCGTACTTCCCTCCTAACGCATACTCCAGGCAGGAGCGCACAAAAGAGCAGTTAACCTGGCTCATATACACATCTGCCGAACTTGTTTGCTCGCAACCTACAGCCCTGACTCTATATGGGAGGATATTAGCAGCGTAAAGGATTTCCTCGGGCACATAGGTGCAGAAGAAACCAACTACCTTTTTCCCTTCCGCTTTCCATTCCTGAATAGCCGGATTAACCGGTTCGCTGGCAAGCCTGGTCAATTCTTCCAGTGCGCTCATACTTTCATTTGTCTCCTTGCTTAAGTTATTCGGCAGGTCGATTTTCTATAATCGATATTTTGGTCCCGAGAAGTCGATCTACTTTCCCCATGTCATTCCGGTTCCCATGGTTCAGCCACAATCGGAAGCCATCCCTCATGTGCCAGGAAGAAGCCTTTTCTTTTGGCATCCAATTGATGAATATTCAGGTAATCATTGGAGGTGCGCTTGCTTTCCGAAAGCGAGTGCTGGCAGCCATCGAATTCCATCGAAAACGACAGCAGATGGTTATAAAGGGCCTCCGATGTGAAATCCTTGGCTCCTACCTCTTCCACTGTTTCCTTGATGGCTTCCAGCAACATAACTGCTGGCTGGACCGTAATGTATCCGACTCCGTTGTGAATGATCTCCTCCTCTTCACCGGGATGGTTCTCATTCAGGAGTTGCCTGGTAAATCGCATATATTCAGTATCATCTGTCCACCATCGGAATGCCCTGATAGAATACATACCGTCCATCTCATCCCAGAGGTCAGCATCGTATATCTGGCCCATGAAAGCCACATGGGCATCAGTACCGATAAACTTGCCTTTCCCTCCAGCTTCTCTATAGTCTTTGACAAAGCTCTGAGGCGGGACTGAGGGGAAAACGTAATCGCAGTTCTTAAGAGCTTCCACTTCAATGTCCCACGTAAATTTGATTTGGGGAAGGAACCCTTTTACCCACTCGTACTTCGGATTAGCATTGGCATATTTCTCCGCAGCTTCCAGGATTGCCTGTCCCGCTGCCTCGTCAAACATCGCCCCGCCGATCCGGGCTGGCCTGTCTTTCGGGAAATCCGGATCATTTTCGACGATCCATTGCAGGAGAGTGTATATTTGCTCATCATATCGGGCATTGCCCAGCGCAAACACCCATCCGGGAGGATCGAATGCTTCCGTATTCGGGGACATCATGATCATTGCCATTTTGTCATTTTCGAGGAATGGCTTCAGGGTGACGCCAGTTGAGGCCACAGTGCCGAAGATTACGTCCGCTCCTTTCTCCTTAAGCCACTTATATCCAGAGATGTCTTTGCTGGGATCATATTGATTATCGTAATCGATGACTTTGAAAGTGATGCCCGGCATCAGATTCTGTTCATTGTAATATTCCACTGTATCCTTCAGTGCTTTGGTAATGACTGCCATCGCATTTGAAGCAACCCCTGTACAGTCAGTGTGATTGCCGATAGTGATTATCACAGGTTCTGGCGTTGGTACCGGAGATTCGTTCAGGTGGTTATCAGGTTCTGTCAGCGGCGCTGGCGATTCGCTACCAACACAGGCAAGCATGAGCAGGATCGATAATAGAACGACTAGAGAAACGAGCTCTTTTTTACGCGAAGCTTCCCTCATTTTCCCCTCCCGACTAACGATTGTCTGGATTCTACACCTGACTGGATGCCTGGGCGATATCTGCGAATTACATGGTTATGCCGTCGATTCTTGCTCTATTCTGGCTGAACCCCCGGCAAATTTGCAAATATGCATCTTTCCATGTATAATGATTAGGATACGAAATATTTTTATACTAATATTTCTAGCACAAATCATTTCTTGTGTCAAGCAAACTTTTTGTAGTATACTTCCTTTAAAAGATGGGTGCCAAAGTGGTAAAAAAACGTGATAAAACGGAAGCCCTGAACTATAGAAAGTACGTTCCTTTCATGGGCCGTGAGTATAACCTTTTCATGCTCATCGGGCTGACGTTGAATGCTGTTTTTAGTGCCAGGCATCACCAGGTAAAGGACCTCGGCCTCACCCCTGCCGAGTTTCATTTGTTGCTGCTGGTATCTGAACTGGATGAAACAGCAACTCCCGGGAAAATAGCTCAGTGGATGATGCGCAAACCCCCCACTATCTCCGGCCTGCTGAATCGGATGGAAAAAAACGGGCTCATTGTGCGCAAAGGCTACAGGAACAACAAAAAACTCAGAAAGGTTGTAATCACCAAGAAGGGGCAAGAGGCTTTGTTTCATCTTTCCAACGAAAAAGATATCCTCAATATCATCATGAATTCACTTGAAAAAGAAGAATATGAGCAATTATGGGCTATGCTTGAGAAACTAAGGGGTACAGCGCTCTCTCTAGTAGGGGAAGCGGAATCTGCAGAAGAGCTCAACTTTACGCCAATCAGCAAGGAGTTCATTGGTTAGCTGAATTCCTTGAGAAGACTTCTTTCTTAATTGACCAACACAACTTTAACCTTCTTTTTACTCCGTATTTACCTCAATTGACCGGTTGTTTTACCTTCGGGTGATAGCCTGAACATGAGTCAGGATCTGCTCATGTTCGCAAGAAACGTTAAAGAAGTATCACCAGAGATAATTCACAACCAGAAATCACCGAACAGGCTTGGCCATGCATGCACGGTTTTTGCTGTCATAACGGTCCTGCTGGTAGTGGCAACCACTGCAACTGCAATTTTCAGTCCCCAATGGGGCGAGCAAGCCAATGTGCTCTCTCTGGGGCAGGCAGCGCCATTATCTGAGGACCCCCTCTTTATGGTTGAGAGTGCCGCTGATGCCAGGTATTTGCGGGGAGCAGTGGGGATTGATTATGATGAGGGGAACTGGAAACTGGTTAAGATTGAAGGGAACGGGTTGGAAATATACTCATCCAGAGATCGTCTCCCACTTCACCCGACCGAAGTGGCGCAAACCTGTTCCGATTACGATAGCGACACATTGGACAGAATTTCATTCATCGATGACCCGCAGTATCTCGAAATGCCGGATAGTATCTCAAATAGACTGAAAGACCTTTCTCACCAGATCACTGAAGGTTTTGACACTCCCTTCGAGAAGGCCAGAGCAATCGAGGTTTTTCTGAAGGTCAACTATACTTACAATCTGGGTTTTACCCCGGCACCGGATAATTGGGAAAAGAACGATTGGTTTCTTTTTGAATCCGAGGAAGGTATTTGCGGAAACTTCGCTTCTGCTTTTGTGATACTGGCCCGAGCTTCAGATATTCCCTCAAGGCTGGGCGCTGGCTATTTCGTCCGTGCAGGTGAAGGCGAGCAGACCGTTTATGAAGACGAAGCACATGCCTGGGCCGAAGTGGGGTTCGAGGATGTAGGCTGGCTGGTCTTCGATGCTACTTAAATACTATCAACCCTCAGCTTCCCCAATTCCTCTCTCGTTGACAACCCGCAGCCACGCTAGTATGATTTGTACCGATGCTGGCAAAGGTACTTTCGGCGG
>CAZJQZ010000052.1:0-15125 GCA_964548045.1 uncultured Dehalococcoidia bacterium
ATAACAGGCTCCGGGCATGGTTGCTCTCAAGTATTTCTGATCCCCTGGTGGAAGTGTGCATGTGTTCCAGCAGCAACTTGAGGGCCGCTTCTACCCTTTCAAGCCGTTCCTCGGGGGCTTCAGGCTTCTGGCCGAGGGGAAGAGGATTCTCCTCTGAAGAAGGTATGCTATCAGGTTCCTCATTTTTCATTGCGTGTATTATAGCACAACTGGCAAGAGTATTTGTACACTATTCAACAACGTGCGTTCAGGATTCCCTGTGTATGATTTTTGGGGCTAACCCGTTAATAAGTCTGGGGTTAGTATACGTTGATAATGAGGGCTGACACACTGGCACGGATAGGGCTGGCGGATTATTATGTTAGTATGGTGAGTTTTTATGTATTGCTGTCCCCGATAAATATATCTTGAGTTATACTGGCGGACAGGAGCTGTGGATAATTGTACAAGGGAGTAATGATGCCATGATGAAAGTCTGGGGAATGCTTTCGCCCGAAGATGAAGAGGCCGGATTTGATCTGGTAATGGATGATGACTGGTATGTAGTGCTTTTGAGTAAAAACAAGACCATAGCTCGTTTTGATCCGCGTGATTACACGGCATCAGAGTTACATTCGGAAGTGGAGACAATACTGAGTACAATCCGGGGAGAACCTGACGGGGTATGTTGACAGGAATATCAAATTCTTATTTGATTAGGGTTTAAACAAATGTAACGCAGAGTCTTTGCCCGGTCTTCACTTTTTGCCCATCAGTTTTTTTATTGACCCTGCCGATTGTTTATCAACATCAACTTCCAGCGGCCCAAGCACTCGCGCTATCATTCCCCAGTAGCCAATGGTTATTGTCAGTTCAACAATACTGCGTTCGCTAAGATGTTTTCGGATTGATCTAAATACTCGATCCGATGCTTTAATGTTGAGGGTAACCTGGTCGGTGTATGCCAGAACGGCTTTTTCCGCTTTATCAAAATTGTCCGATTCTGGCCACTCGTGAATATCATCAATTTGTTCTTGGTTGATGCCAACTTCCAGCGCAATGGGCACATGCTGCTCCCATTCGTATTCACTTCCCATCAAAATGGCGATTCTCAGGATAGCAAGCTCGCGGAATTTCGGTGAAAGTTCTGTTTGATCCAGAAGTACATTCCCCAGTTTTAAGAAGCTCGATAATGTGGAAGGACTGTGAGCTATTGTTCTATATAAATTCAGAACCTCTGCCCCGTTTTTCTCTATCTTCTCAAGAAGTTCCCTGCTTTCTAAAGGAGCTTCTTCGTTTTGCAACATTCGCACACGTGTCATAAGTTTTCCTCCAGATTATTTTGCAAGTAGTAATCCCAGGTACCAGTAGTCCAGCACTCCAGGAATTGTGTCCCATAAAGTTTTTTCACGCTCTTTATAATATCATATATCGGAACAAAATCATAGCTCCCGTGCTGTTCTAAATAATCAATATGAAGTTTACCTTTTTGAGTGTGTGAATGGAGCATGCCGTGGTGCTTTCCATCAAATTCCACCGGGATGAAACCGTTTTCCCGGCACATCCCCAGGTCGAAAGCAGTGGTTGGTTGCAGATACCTTTCCATTTTGGCTTAGGCTCCAAAAGAGGGCAGGCCGCTTATGAATATAGCAGGGACAATTTCATGTTTACCATGTACTCCGTCATCTTCGATACAAGCTGTTATTTCCTCGATGTTATGGTGCTTGCCCTGATCAATGCCGGGGCAGGTTTTGGCTGTATTTAGCCATGTCTGATCGCTGGCCACGTTCGCTTCCCAGAATGGCCAGGTCCGGCATTGCTTTGGCCGATGTTCGTATATAACACAGCCGTGGGTTCGGTTGAAGAATATGCAGTCATCATTTTCTCGCTCGGTAAGGCAGGTGCCGTGGCCATCAATGTTGATGGTATAACGTTTGCGAAAATCGACTTCACCAATTTCCAGATGCCTGGAGATTGACACAATTTCTTCATCGCTGACCCACACATGCCCGGGACAACCGCTGCAGCAGTTGCCGCAGCGCTGACATTCGAAGTAAAGGCCGTCTTTATACCAGGGCTGTTCGGTCATGAATTATCACCGCCCAGCAAACTCAGCAGTTCCTGTTCATTTAGAATCTTGATTCCCAGCTCACGAGCCTTATCTATCTTGGAGCCGGGATCGGAACCGGCCACCACGTATGATGTCTTTTTTGAGATGCTGGAGCTTGCCGATCCGCCCAGTTCTTTGATTTTTACTTCAGCTTCTCCACGGGTGAGGGATTCCAGTTTCCCGGTGAGAACGAAAGTTTGTCCGGCTAACGACGCGGCTTTGGGCTCAGTGATTTCTGTTTCCATTCTGACTCCAGCCTGTCGTAACCGTTCGATGATCTGCTGGTTTTGAGGCTGCCGGAAAAAGGAGATGATGCTCTCGGCGATTCGGGGTCCCACGGAAGAGATGGCGATCAGTTCTTCTTCGGTGGCTGCGGCCAGCTTATCCATGTTTGGGAAACGAGTTGTCAGGAGTTCGGCCGTTTCAGCGCCGACGTGTTCAATCCCCAGCCCGAATATAAGTTTTGCGAAAGGCTGTTCCTTGCTGTTTTCTATGGATTCTAAAATGTTTTCCACGCTTTTTTCAGCCATTTTTTCGAGATTGAGAAGTTGGGCTCGCTTTTCATACAGCGTGTAAAAATCGGAAACATCTTGAATCAATCCGGCTTCAAAAAGGGCGATACAGAGGTTTTCCCCGATTCCTTCAATATCCATTGCTCCGCGTGAGACGAAGTGTTTCAGCTTTTCCAGTGACTGTGCCTTGCACGCCACATTGGTGCATCTGTGTATTGACTCGCCCTCCGTGCGGATTACCTCGGCTCCGCATACCGGGCATTTGGCGGGCATCTCGAAAACCTTCTCCTGTCCTGTACGTTTCCCGGCTACTGGTGCCACAACCTTGGGAATGACATCCCCGGCACGATGCACGATCACCGTATCCCCGATGCGCAAATCACGTTGTTTGATATAATCTTCGTTGTGAAGCGTGGCGTGCTGGACGGTTACGCCGCCTACATTCACGGGCTCAAGAATGGCAACCGGGTTCAGGGTGCCGGTGCGCCCCACGTTGATATCGATATCGATCAATTTCGTGGTGGCCTGTATTGGCGCAAATTTGCAGGCAATGGCCCAGCGCGGGTCACGGGCCACGGCCCCGAGACGATCCTGAAGTTCGAAGCTATTGACTTTTACCACCACGCCGTCGGCCTCGAAAGGCAGGGATTCTCGCTTTCCTTCACAATCCTGACGGTATCGGGCGGCTTCCTCGATGGTTTTAAAAATATCATTATAAGGGCTGATCTTGAATCCGAGTGATTTCAGGTATTCGAGGGTTTCCCAGTGCGTTGCGGGCATTGCCTTCCCTTCGGCCCAGCCGAGAGCATAAATGTAAATATCCAGCGGTCGCTGCGCCGTGACTCTGGGATCGAGTTGCCGCAAAGATCCGGCAGCGGCATTTCTGGGGTTGGCGAACAGGGGCTGGCCTCCTTTGGCCCGCATTTCATTCAAATTTTCAAAACCGCTTTTTGAGAGGAAGACCTCTCCCCTGACCTCGAATCTTGGGGGGGTGTCTTCGGGCAATGAGAGGGGAATACTGCGAACCGTTCGCAAATTCTCGGTAACGTTCTCGCCTCGTGAGCCATCGCCTCTGGTGGCCCCGGTGACCAGCATACCGTCAACATAGGTGAGGGCTACTGCCAGGCCATCCATCTTCAGTTCGCAGACCATCTCGAAGGTTTGCCCATCAAGGAGGTTCAGGGCCCTTTTATGCCAGGCAAACAGTTCTTCATCGGAAAAAGCGTTGCTGAGACTGAGTAGCGGTACCGGGTGATCGACCACTCCAAAAGCTTCGATGGGAGCGGCTCCCACTCGTTGAGTTGGCGAATCCGGGGTGACGAATTGCGGATGTTTTTCTTCCAGCGACGCAAGCTCGCGCATCAACTCATCATACTCAGCATCGCTGATTTGCGGATTGTCGAGCACGTAGTAATGGTGTCCGTGGGTATTGAGTTGCTCGCGGAGATACCGGATTCTTTTTTGAACCTCTTCAATACTTTCCATTTGCTCTGGTTGTTATGGCAAACGCAGGCCGAGATTGTATTTACCTGTTGGCCTAAGTATAGCATGGTTTTCCCTGAGCGTAGCAAGGGTTTTGATTCAATGGATTGGTTGTGCTAGAATAACCGGCGTAGTTTGTAGAAAGGGGTGATTCTCCTCATCTGGAGGGGGAAAGCCGCATGAAATATTAGGAGGGGATCTTTGGGCCAGGATAAAGTTAAATCCGTTCGAGGTCAGGTTCATATAATGCCCGAACGCTGCAAGGGCTGTGGTTTCTGCATTCAGTTTTGCCCGAATCAGGTGCTGGCGGAATCCGATGAAACAAACCAGAAAGGGTATCATTTTCCGTACGTAGCCAAACCTGATGAGTGTATTGCATGCAACCTTTGCGAGGCGATCTGCCCGGATTTTGTCATCAGCGTGACTGCTGATAAAGATAAGGAGGCAGCCAGTGTCTAGTAATGGCCCACTTACAGGTGAGTTTTTCATGAATGGGGATATTGCCTGCGCTGAGGGGGGCATCAGCGCGGGATGCCGTTTTTTTGCCGGTTATCCGATCACGCCGGCGACGGAGGTGGCCGAAAGGATGGCCGAAAGGCTCCCTGAGATTGGCGGAACGTTTATACAGATGGAGGACGAGATTGCCTCGATGGCGGCCATTCTGGGTGGTTCGTGGGGTGGGGCAAAGTCAATGACCTCCACTTCCGGACCGGGATTCAGTCTGATGATGGAAAACCTGGGATTGGGAGCCATGCTGGAAACCCCCTGTGTTCTGGTAAATGTTCAGCGGGCCGGGCCCTCAACCGGTTTGCCCACCGCACCGCAGCAAGGCGATATGATGCAGGCGCGCTGGGGATCGCACGGACTGTATCCGATGATTGCGCTGGCTCCCTGTTCGCCACAGGAGATATTCGATCTGACGATCAAAGCGTTCAATCTTTCTGAAAAATATCGCACTCCGGTTCTAGTCATGGCAGACGAGTCGGTGGGGCACATGAGCGAGAAGGTTGTTATTCCTCCGCCGGAGGAGATTGAACTGGTTTCCCGAAAGAAGCCGACGGCACCTCCGGGGGAATATATACCCTACAAACCTGATGATGACCTGGTTCCTCCGATGGGTCTTACCGGAGAAGGGTACTACTTCCATGTCACCGGTCTCACGCACGATGAGAGGGGATACCCGGACATGAGCGCCGATGCTCAGGAAAGGCTGATTCGGAGACTAATCAACAAAATCGAACTTAATAAGAACGATATTATCGAAGTTGAAGAGGATCAGATAGAGGGCGCTGATGTGGTGGTATGCTCGTACGGCATCTCGGCCCGGGTGGCGCTTCTGGCTATCAAGTCGGCTAGGGAAGAGGGGATAAAAGTGGGGATGCTGCGGCTCGTTACGGTGTGGCCCTTCCCCGATCAGAGAATTCGTGAGGTGGCCACTAAAATAAAGGCATTTGTGGTTCCGGAACTGAACAATGGGCAAATTGCGCTTGAAGTTGAACGATGCGCTGGCGGAGCCGCCGAGACGGTTCTGGTCGGGCACATGGGCGGCGCGGTTCACGATCCACAGGTAATTCTTGAAGCTATCAGGAAGGCTGCAAAATGAATCAAAAAAAGAACGAAATTTCTGCCCTCAGTCTGTTAAGAGAAGAGCGCATGCCTCATATTTGGTGTCCGGGATGCGGGCTCGGCACTGTTTTGAATGCTTTTTTGAATGCGTTGATCAAAAGCGAACTGCCTCTGGAAAAGATGGCGGTGGTTTCAGGCATTGGCTGCACCGGTCGGACGGCAGGCTATGTGAAGCTGGATTCCTTCCATACCACTCATGGCCGGGCCATTCCTTTTGCTACGGGACTGAAGCTGGCCAATCCGGAACTTAATGTTGTGGTGGTCAGTGGAGATGGCGACCTTGCCTCTATTGGGGGGAATCATCTTATCCATGCCGCCCGCCGAAATATGGATATAACTATAATCTGCGTGAATAACTTCAACTACGGAATGACGGGTGGACAGGTAGCGCCCACTACGCCGCTTACCGCTCGTACGTCAACCTCTCCCTATGGCTGTTCCGAGCCTCCTTTCAGTTTGCCCAGTCTGGTAGCAGCTGCCGGAGGAGCTTATGTGGCTCGCTGGACAGCAATGCATGTTCGGCAGATGACAAAGGCTTTCGTGGAAGCCATGCTTAAACCGGGATTCAGCTTTGTAGAAGTGATTTCTCCCTGTCCTACTCAGTATGGAAGGAAAAACCAGCAGGCGACCGGGCTTGCCCAGATGAATTACTATCGCGATAACAGCGTCATTAAGCACGGTGCGGACCCTCAGGATGTGAGTATTGAATTCAATGGCACTATTACTGTAGGTAAGTTCGTTGATATCGAACGCCCCACTTTCTCTGATCTCCGGGAAGAAATAGTCGGTGCGAAATTTAATCCTGAGTCGAAGGCATAAAAAAACAGAGGTATCTGATTAGGGACTGATGAAGTAATTCGAGTTAATCTTTCCCTGCTATATTTTGGATTAGCATTTACAGGTAATATGGAGGATTGATGTCAAATGGCAGTGTCCCTTTGGGTAAAGCGATAGACGAGTTTCTGGCGAGTTCGCAAGCCCGTACTGGAATGAAGTTGGAATTGTCGGGCCTTACCAGACAATGCGGGTCGGATTGCCCTCTCTTTCTGGCTACCGGTGAAGTCAAGGGATTTATGAGGGGAGTAAAGAAGGCGGCCGAGCGCAAAAAACGAGCTGAAACTCTGGAAGCATTCTTTGATTTTGCCAAAGATAAAGGATGGGTATCCTCTAATCCCGCTGTTGGACTGATCAAGAAAAAAGAATCTGAGATCAAGCAAAAACCGGTGGTTTCGAAACGGGAGCCCATCAGGCTTTCCGAGGAAGGACGCCAAAAGATCAAAGCCGAAATGGCGGAACTCTTCGGGGAGAAAGAAAAGGTTATCGCAGAAATCGCCTCTGCCAGAGAGGAAGGTGACCTTAGTGAGAATGCCGGGTATCACGATGCCAGGGAAAGGCTTGCTTTGATCGAAGCTCAGTTGAGAGATCGGGATGAAATCCTTGCTCGAGCCGTTCCGATGGAGTGATCTCTGGCGCGGTGGTGATGGGCAAGCAACGTAATATTCTTTTGGAGTAGCTTATGAATCGAACGGAAGTCAGATTAAGCGGGTTTGGAGGGCAGGGTATAATTCTTGCCGGACTTATCGTGGGGAAGGCGGCCGCCATTTTTGATGGGAAGAACGCCACTTTCACTCAAGCCTATGGCCCCGAGGCCCGGGGTGGTTACTGCAGCGCCCAGGTGGTTATCACCGAGGAAGCAGGAGCGTATCCTTATGTAAATGACCCGTCAGTAGTGGTAGCGATGTCACAGGAGGCATATACCAAGTATGCTGCCGGGGCAGGGGAAAATGTTCAGGTGATCATTGATGAGGGCCTGGTTAAACCGAATGAAGAGCAGAAAGGCAGGATTCTCACTGTACCGGCAACGCAAATCGCTCAGGAACTGGGCAGGAGCGCCGTGGCAAATATCGTGATGCTGGGCTTTCTGGCGGCTGTCACCGATCTTGCTTCCGTTGAGGCAATAAAGAAATCCGTGCTTGATTCGGTTCCCAAGGGAACGGAGGAACTCAACACCAATGCTTTCAACCGCGGGTATGAATGCGGCAAAGAGAAGATCGGCGCAGGCGCTTAAGAATCGATACTGGTTGATAGCAGAGGTGCAGGATTTTTCCTGCATGGGGGTTTGCGGGGGTGTTACCCGCTTCTCCTCTTTTTCCCCAAGAGTGGGGGCCCGGGGTGAAAATAGTTTTTTCAGTAACTTCAGTAATAAAACTCTGCGTTCTTTGCGCCTTAGCGAGAGGAAACGTAAAAACTCTGCAGGCTCTGAGTCTTGGCGAGAGAACAATAGGAGGAATTCATGGTAAAGGAATCGACTATCCGTTTGATGACCCGGCTGGCCAACGAGCACCAGGCTGTCAACTTGTCACAGGGTTTCACCGATGAATCAGCTATCTACGAAATGGTCTGGGGCGGCATTTCGGCGGAATTGGGCGGAACGCAGGAGGGCATAGACAGATTAGAGAAGACTACGTTACGGGATGTGTTGAGCCAGACCGGAGACAATATCGATACGCTTCTGGAAATGAAACTGAAGGATGTCCTGAAAACCCTCCAAAATCCCAAAGATGCCTATAACCAGTATTGCTATCCCTTTGGACTGGTTGAGCTTAGAAATGCAATAGCAGACTATACCCAGCGTTTTCAGGGTTTTCGCCCTGATCCTGAAACCGAAATCACAGTTGTTCTCGGCGCTACCGAGGGACTTTTCACTTCGCTAAGGGCCATATGCAATCCTGGTGATGAAATCATTGTAATGCAGCCTTATCACGAGATGTATCCTTCCCAGGCGGAAATCCTTGGGTTGGAAGCTAAATACATCACCCTGCTGGAAAACAAAGAGAAAGGGACATGGGAGCTGGATATGTCCGAGCTGGAGGGAATGATAGGTCCCAAAACCAGAGTACTGGTTCTTAATACCCCTCACAATCCCACCGGCAAAGCATTTACTCCTGACGAAATGAATGCCATCGCTGATATCTGCAAGAAACACAATATTATCGTAATCACGGATGAGATTTACGAGCATATCTTATACGATGGCCGAAAACACATTTGCATGGCCGCTTTGGATGGCATGAAAGACAGAACCTTTGTAGTCAATGCCGTTTCCAAGACCGGGAACGCCACGGGCTGGCGGGTCGGCTGGATCATTTCACCGCCGGAATATACTACCCGGATCAGGGCACTCCACGATACGATGGTTATTCAGTCGCCGACGCCTCTTCAAAAGGGTGTGGTGAAGTTACTGGGGCTTGATGACAACTTCTATAAAGGCATGCCCGATGCGTATGCGCGTAAATGCAAAGTGTTGACTGATTCGCTGAAGAGCATCGGATTTAGTGTTACTCCACCTGAAGGATCGTATTATCTCTTTGCAGATTATACAAATGTCCCGGCTTTAAAAGGGATGTCACCCATGGATGCTTCTATATTTCTGATTGAACAAGTGGGGGTGGCTACCGTTCCCGGTGATAACTTCTATGCCGTGGGGAATTCCGGTGACAGTTATTTGAGGTTTGCCTTCTGCCGGAGCATTGAATCCCTTGAGGAAGCGGCCAGAAGATTTACGAAATTAAAATAGGTTGAACATGCCGGAACAGGAAAAGCAAATTGACGCGGTAGCTGAACTGAAGTCAAAAGCTGACAGGGAGCCCATAGCCTCTTTCCTCAATATGAAGCTGGTAGAGCTTTCCCCGGGCTATGCCAGAGTAACCATGAAAATGCTCCCGGAATACCAGAATTTCAATGGCATGATATATGGGGGCATAATTATGTCCGTGGCTGATCAGTCCTTTGCTTACGCTTCCAATTCAATGTCTCTTGGCAGCGTGGCTTCCCAGTTCAATCTTCATTTTATCGCTGGCGCCAAAGTGGGTGATGAGCTTACTGCTGAGTGCCGGGTGGTCAAAAGTGGCAGGAAGGTCGGGGTTTCGGAGATGACGGTTACCAATCAGGATGGTAAACTCCTGGCCAAGGCCACCGGTACAACCATTCCCACCCGATGAATTATCCAAACGGGTTGCATTCAGTTTACATATTAAGATATAATAGCCGTCGATATAAGATATAAACTTCAGAAAACAAAAAAGGGGGTACGTGAATAGAAAATCATAAAACTGGCAAAAAACACAAGCAGAAGATCATTATTTAAAAGGAGAGCAAAACCAGATGAAAAATTTACTCAAATGGGCATTTATCTTAAGCATGATACTGGCGCTGGTGGCAATTGGGGCCGTAGCTTGCAGCGACGATGATGAAACCTCCACTGCAACGCAAGAGACGGAAGAGAAAGGGGCATATAAGATTGGCGCAGTTTTATCCATAAGTGGTCCGGCTTCAAGCTTGGGCATACCGGAAGATAACACTGCCAAGATGATGGAAGAGCAGATCAATGCTGCTGGGGGGATTGATGGCCATCCCATTAAGATGGTCATTTATGATGATGAGACTAGTGCGGAGAAGTGTGCTACTATGACCACAAGGCTGATCGAACAGGATGATGTGCTGGCGATCGTTGGCCCGACCACAAGTGGCAATAGCATGGCCATCATTGATATCGTCACCAATGCCGAGATTCCGTTAGTTTCGTGTGCTGCCAGTGCGGCTATTGTCAATCCGGTTGAGGAGCGATACTGGGTATTCAAGACTCCGCAGACCGATAAAGAAGCTGTAACTGAAATCTACACTTACATGCAGGCAAATGGTATCACCAAAGTGGCACTCATTACCGATACATCCGGGTTTGGGGCTGCCGGGTTAGCTTTCCTGCAAGCTGATGCTGAGGGATATGGAATCGAGATTCTTGTAGAGCAGACTTTTGATAGTGGCGACACCAGCATGGAAGCACAGCTTACCAACATCATGGGCACGGATGCCGAAGCTGTTATTTGCTGGGCTACGACTGATGAGTCAGCTACTGTTGCGCTTGACATTCAGACTCTTGGCCTGGAGGCCCCGTTATATTGCAGCCACGGCATAGCCAATAT
Source organism: uncultured Dehalococcoidia bacterium (assembly GCA_964548045.1). Taxonomy (GTDB): domain Bacteria; phylum Chloroflexota; class Dehalococcoidia; order SZUA-161; family SpSt-899; genus JBGLNL01. The sequence goes on from CAZJQZ010000052.1 coordinate 10,692, forward strand.
GGACTTTATTGATCAGGCTGGTGACGCTGCCAACGGCGTGATATTCCCGGCGGGAAAACTGTTGTTTGTTGATCAGGTTCTGGAGAGCGATCCTCAAAAGCAGGTGCTGGTTGATTATATTGCCGATTACGAAGGAATCAATGGTGAGGGAACCATGAGCACATTCGGTGGACATCTCTATGATGCTCTTAGCATGGTAGCCATTGCCCTGGAAGGTGTGGAAGAAGGAGCCAGTACTGCTGAGGCCAGAACTCAAATTAGAGATGGCTTGGAGAAGATAACTGATTTCGCTGGTACTGGCGGTGTTTTCACCATGTCGCCTGAGAACCATCTCGGGATGGCGCCCGGCTCACTGGGCATGATCGAAATCGTTGATGGTGAATGGACTCTGGCACCGTAACAGGCGATAAAAATATTAAGGCGATAAAAAGACAGAAGGGGGGAAAGTGGAAACTTTCCCCCTTCTTGTTGTATTATTCCAATAGTGGCAAAATAAGGTTTTCTATATGACTTGGGAACAGTTCCAGCAGTATATTGTAATAGGGATTCAGGATGGCAGCATCTATGCCCTGATCGGTTTGGGCTTCACAATCATATATGCTGTCACCAATATCATCAACTTTGCCCAGGGCGAATTCGTGATGCTGGGGGGTATGTGTTCCTATATGCTTGTGGATTCTGTTGACGTTCCCACTACCCCCACTGTGATCATAGCTCTTCTCTGTGCGGCAGCAATTGGGGCTTTAATTCATCTACTGTGGAGCCGACAAACCAGTCGGTTGATGTTAAGCTCTATGGTAGTTCTTCTTCTTGGTTCCATTCCACTTGTCCTTTTCTTATACGGCGAATTTGCTTCGATGGAGATGCCCGTAGGCATTGCTTCATTTCTCCCTATATTGATGGTTGCTGCTGTTGGTTTTATCATGTACCTCCTGGGTATCCAAACCGCACGACGTCCTACTACAGTTGGTTTGATTATTATCACGATTGGGGCTGCTCTGGTTATACGTGGGATTGCCGGGGTAATCTGGGGGGACAAGATGCACCGCACGCCACTCTATTGGGAGCAGCGAACTATCGATGTGCTGGATGCCACTGTTCATACCCAGGTGCTATGGATTCTGGCAACTATGGTGATCGTGGCCATACTCCTTCAGCTGTTCCTCTCGCGTACGATGCTGGGCAAGTCGCTTAAGGCCTGCGCGCATAATCCGATCGGGGCCGGACTGATGGGTATCAATCCTAAAATGATGGCGCTCATCGCCTTCGCTCTTGCAGCGGCTGTCGGCGGAGCAATTGGGGCTGTGATGACACCAAAGGTAGGAATGACCTATGAATCCGGTTTTCTATACGGATTGTATGGATTTGTCGCTGCCTCGCTTGGCGGCTTCAGGAGCCCGATCGGTGCGGTTATAGGTGGATTTCTGTTGGGCATCGGCAGGGCACTCATTATCGGTGTCGACTGGTGGCTTTTCAATTCCGATTATAAAGACGTATGGCCGATGGTAATCCTGGTTGTGATATTGTTATTGCGATCAAATATCTTAGCAGAGGAAGAGCGGCTGGGTTAATGTCAAGAAAAATACTTTCACAATGGCGTTTGCTCCTTATTCCGGTGGTTATAACTTTTATGGCCCTGGTACCGTTTGACTGGTTCTTGGGTCAATACAAATATCTGGGTACCGTTATTGGCTTAAGCACTATAGTCACGGTGGGGCTTTGCCTTTTTATGGGATATACGGGCCAGGTTTCGCTGGGACAGGCAGCTTTCTACGGGATCGGGATGTACTTTTCCGCTGTTCTCAGCAGCGTTCACGGGCTCAATCCCTGGCTGGCAATGCTGATAGCGGCATGTGTTACCGGTTTAGTTGCACTTCTTCTCGGAATTATCTTGAGATTAAAAGGGAATTACCTCGCGATGGCTACTCTGGCAGTGGGCTTCGTTGTGTGGAAAATCGCGGTGATCGATGATATGGGGTGCACCGGCGGGCCGGACGGAATACGCGGGATTCCCTACCTTTCAATCGGCAGCTTTGAATTTGATTCGCAATTCAAACGATATTATCTTGTCTGGGGTTTTTGTCTGGCAATTCTGTTGATTTCACAGAGTATTGTTAACTCGCGGATAGGGCGTGCGCTGAGGGCAGTACATGGGAGCGAAGAGGCTGCGGAATCACTGGGGATCAATGTTTTTCGGTTCAAACTGAAGATATTTGTGGTAAGCGCAGTCTATGCCTCAATTGCCGGAAGCCTTTTTGCTCATCATCAACTACACGCCAGCCCCGGTTACTTTGAGCCCATTGATTCAGTATATCTCGTTATCATGGCAGTAATTGGTGGATTGGCCAGTATATGGGGAGCCATATTTGGAGCCGGTGCTGTCGAAATCTTAAGGAACGAGATACTAATCCACTATGATAAGTGGAATATGGTCATTTTAGGACTTATCCTCATGGTAATCCTGATCCTTATGCCGGAGGGCCTGTTCGTGGCATTGAAGACGGGATACCAGCAGGAGGGGGTGTTTTTCATCCCCAGAAGGATCTGGCGGTTAGCCCGAAGTCTTTATTCCGGGATAAAAGGCTTCCATCGACGAAAGATAGCAGGATCGCTTCAGGGAGAGCCTGACTGATGATGGATATCATACTGGAGACTAAGGGATTGACTCGTGCTTTTGGCGGGCTGGTGGCCGTTGATACGGTTGATCTTCAAATAGAGTCGAATAAAATCACCGCTGTCATTGGACCGAACGGAGCAGGTAAGACTACCTTGTTTAACTTGATAACAGGCGTCTATGCTCCCACTGATGGTGAGATTTTATTTAAAGGGGAACCAATATCCAAAGTTTTATCTAGAAGCGGCAGGCATAATCGGTTTCGAGTTATCGCAGATTCATTTATCAACTCATTACGATATCGGTCTTACCAAGTATCACCTGTGCAAAGAACAAAACTGGGGATTGTCAGAACCTTTCAGCATGTGCATCTATTTGGGAATATGAATGTGATTGAAAATGTCATGACCGGGCAGCATCTTCGCAGTAGTTATGGCTTTTTTGAAGCAGCATTCCTTTTACCAAAGCGGCATCGTGAGGAAACAAGAATTACACTCAATGCAAAGAAATATCTTAATATGGTGGGACTTGGTCAGCATGAAAATGCAGATGCTATGAGTTTACCGTTAGGACAGCAAAAACTGCTGGCGATTGCCCGTGCGCTGGCTACTGAACCGAAGCTGCTTTTGCTCGATGAGCCCGGTGCCGGTTTGAATCGACTTGAGAAGCAGGATCTCAGCGATTTGATCCGTCGAATTCGGGATATGGGAATCACAGTTGTTTTGGTAGAACATGATATGCCGCTGGTGATGGGTCTGGCGGAAAAAGTTATTGTACTTGATACCGGGAAGAAAATTGCGGAAGGTACCGCTGCCCAGGTTCAAAAAGATAAAAGAGTAATAGCAGCCTATCTTGGCGAAGATGAGGACGAACTGTAAAAATGCTCAAGGTTGATGAAGTATTTGTAGCCTATGGCCGATCCACTGCCGTCAGGGACGCATCTTTGATGGTGGGGAAAGGTGAAATCGTTACTCTCATCGGCGCAAATGGAGCTGGCAAGACCAGCCTGATGAATGCCATTACAGGTGTGGTTCCGCTTAAAAACGGCGAGATATGGCTGGAAGAGAATCGGCTTACCGGGTTATCTTCCTATGAGACTGTGAGGCTTGGTTTGGGCTATGTACCGGAAGGACGACATCTGTTCGGGTCGATGTCCGTGAAAGATAATCTGATCCTCGGTGCATATTCCGATTGTGCCAGACAGAAATTAGGAACCATTGGCCCTATCGGATGGTATCTGAGAAGGCAATCATTCAAGGCGCAATTGGAAGCTGTTTATAGTCTCTTCCCCATACTCAAAGAACGCGAAAAGCAAAAGGCAGGCAGTATGAGTGGGGGGCAGCAGCAAATGCTGGCCATTGGTCGGGCGCTGATGTCTTCTCCGAAGATGTTGTTGTTGGATGAACCTTCCCTTGGTCTGGCCCCCAATCTGGTAAGAGATATCCTCAAGTTGCTGCGTCGATTGAGGGATGAAGGGCTTACCATATTGCTGGTGGAACAGGATGCCAATGCTGCTCTCAGGATAGCTGATCGAGGTTATGTGATGGAGCGTGGCCGCATAACTATCGAAGGTACTGCCAAGGAACTTATGGGCAATGATCAGGTTCGACAGGCATACTTGGGCAAATCGGTGGCATAGACAGTGTTGGCAGTGGTAAAATGGCAAAGGACAATTAACCGCAGAGAGTGCAGCGAAAACAGCGAGGATGAATATGTTATACCTCTGCGAACTCTGCAATCTCCGCGGTGATTTAAATCAGGCAGGTGTAGTATGAAACAGTTATTAGCAGGAAATGAAGCTATCGCCTTGGGGGCGTATC
>CAZJQZ010000053.1:0-14897 GCA_964548045.1 uncultured Dehalococcoidia bacterium
CTTTGATGCGTGAGGCTTCAGCCTGAGCCTCGGTGGTGATTTGGGAAGCTTCCTCATGTGCCCTGGTTTCAGTCTCATTGCGGGCATTTCCGACTATTTCCTCGGCTTGTCTGCCGGCTTCTTCCTTCAACCTTTCGGCTTCAGCGTGAGCTTCCTCTTTTATGCGTGAGGCTTCTTTTTCAGCTTCCTCGGCCTCTTTCAGCGCTTTATCAGTGATTTCCCGGGCTTGCTCGAGGGCCTCTTTTTTGAGTTCCTCGGCCTCAGCTTCGGCTGCCGCTTTTATTTGAGGTATTTCTGCTTCTGCTTTAGCTGTGGCGTCAAGTTGTGCATTGGTTATAATCTCTTGAGCTTGTTTGCGGGTTTCTTCCAAAAGCATCTCTGCTTCTAATTCGGCCTCCTGCTTGAGTCTCGATAACTCTTCCTGGTCCCGGCTTACAGAAAGCTTGGTGTCAGGGGTAACCCCGGGAATGATTTCAGGGGAATCCATCTTCAGCTCATCATGCGAAGTGGTATCAGTTGTTTCGAAGCTTTCTTTAGGGGCCGGTTCTTCCTCGGGCGCTGGTGGCTCAATGGTCTTTTCTGCTGGCCTGAATTCACTTTCTTGTTCAGGGGGTTTGAATGTGGGAGGCTGAGCTTCCATTTGCCGGGGAGCACTCATCGGGCCGAGATCATCCGTGAGTTCGGAGAAGTCCTTCCTTTGAGTTGTAACTGGGGGAGGTGGTTTAGTTGCCAGAGAGTCTTCTATTGTTGGAGAAAGCTCTTCAGCGTGTACAATGCCTCCAAATGATGCTGATTCAGAGAAACTCTTCTCTTCAACGATGTCTTGCTGAGGGGTTGGCCCGGGCTTGATTTCCTCTGTTGGTTTTGTGGAATCACTCTCGACGGATACGCTTCTTGGAGACGATTTTTTGAAGTCCAGATCATCTTCCAGTTCAGAAAATCCCCTTAATTCTTTCCTGGCCATATCACTTCCTCCCTATACCCCAATGTCACACGACAGGGCAAAAGGTTTTCCATATCAAATAACAAAAGTTATTTTATCTTGCAATAACTTTTGTTTTTTGGATATTCAGTTCTGAACTAGAATAAAAGCAAGAAATCTTTGTCTTGCATTCAGTATGTTTCACATATTGCCATAATATAAATATCTGCTACCAACCGCGTCTTCGCGCATACTTCTAAGTAGTAGTAGATTATAAAGCACTTTATGTTCAGTTGTCAAATTTTTCATAATTTGGTCAGGAAATTGCTGCCCGTGCCGACGATTAGGGGGTGTGTGAGGAGGGGTAGTTGCCCCAACTGTGTTCTTAATTTATTTTCATGTCTTCATAAGCCAGGCTGATTTCGGTCCCCAGGGCCCTGGCCAGTTGCCGTGCCTCTTCTCGTATCTCGTCTTCGACTTCCGGATTCATGTGAGTGATGATTATCCTGGGAAGGTAGCCCTTAATGCGCTGGAAATTGGCCAGTTCCTGTCCCAGCAGGCTGGGGCACAAGTGTCCTGGTTCAGGTGCCATATTAGCCGATTTATTGGAAAAGGCTGTTTCAATAATCAGGATTTGCGGGGCGATGTGCTCCCAGCATGAAGCCAGTCCCGGCCCGGTGTCACCGCTGAAGAAGATACTTTTGCCTTCGCCATCCGTGATCTGAAATCCAACCGCAGGCACGGCGTGGCTTACCGGAATTGCCAGCACTTCATAGGGGCCAACAGTTGTGTTACTGTAAGGTTCCATAGTATTTAACTTAAGGGCCGGTTTTTCGGGAGAGGGCCATTCAGTGAACTGGGGATACAAGGTGCCGTTTATCAGGTGGGTGGTAAGCACATCCAGCGTGGATTGGGTGGCATGGATGTTAATGGTGCGGTGCTGATTTTTGAGGGCGATTGCTGGAATGTCACGAATGTGGTCGTAGTGCCCGTGAGTAAGCAGGATGTGCTCGACCTTCCCCTGTTCATCAAATGACAGGGCAGAGGTGAGTCCCCCTGCATCCACTGCCAGCACATCATCAATGAGAATCGAGGAAAGGCGGGTATCCTTAGATTCGAACATGTGGGCACCGAGGATTCTGATATTCATTCCAGATTCCCTTCAATGCAGGTGGTGTCAAATCCACCCCTTGTGTTGTAAACAGTGGTGACCCGCAATCGCTTGGTTTCAAGTGTTTTTTTGAGATCATCATAAATTCGCCTGGTGACCGCTTCCTGGTAAATCCCCACATTTCGGAAGCTGATGAAATAATACTTGAGACTCTTCAGTTCCACGCATTTCCTGCCAGTGGGGTGGTATTCAATGATTACATGTGCCACGTCCGGCAATCCGCTGAAAGGGCACACCGCGCTGAACTCGTGAGTTTCGGTTCGGATATATTGATCGGGGCTGTCGAATTCGAACACCTCCAGAAAATCCGGGCGAATGTTGCTTTCGTCCTGGAACTCAAAGAATTTTCCTTCTGCTTCGGTCATTTTAAAAATCTCCCTCATTTCCCCTTTGCGAAAGGGGGAGGATCCGTTTTACGGGATATTCAATATTTTATGGGTTTGCAGACTCAATGTCCACTCGGGGTGGGCCAGGCAGTAATTGAGCGCTGCCTGCATGTTCTCTTTCAGTTCGGGCCCGGACATGGGCTGCAGGTAAAAATGTTCGAATTCCAGATGCAGGTAGTCTTGCGGGTAAATCCCAACCTGGGGAAAAACAAGTTTCAGTTCGTTACCTTTTTTTAGTGCCAGTTCTGCCCTTGCTTTGGGACTGACGCATATCCAGTCGATACCATTCGGGGGCAGCAGTGTTCCGTTGGTCTCGATGGCCACTTGTAATCCGGCTTTGTGGAATTCATCAATCAGGGATTGGTCCAGTTGGATCAAAGGCTCTCCGCCGGTGCACACAACAAACGGATTAGAATTGCTTTTTTCTGGCCATAGCCGGCTTGCTTTTTGGACAACTTCTGTAGCAGTGTCAAATACCCCGCCACCGGGGCCGTCGGTTCCGATAAAATCTGTATCGCAAAACTGGCAGGTGGAATGGGCTCGATCTTCCTCCCTCCCTGACCAGAGATTGCATCCTGCAAAGCGAACAAGAATCGCGGGCCGCCCGGAGTGAAAACCTTCGCCCTGGAGTGTATAAAAAATTTCTTTGATGGCGTAACTCATTGGATTTTGTCCACATATACCAGTGGATCTGTTAAACCGGCCTCTCGGAATCCCTTTAACCGAAGCTGGCAGGCATCACAGCGACCGCAGGGATTACCCGTTTCCAGGGGATCATAGCAGGAATGGGTGAGGGAGTAATCCACCCCGAGTTCCTTTCCTTTTTGAATGATTTGCGCTTTGGTCAGATCGATAAGCGGGGTATGAATAGTTATCGCTTTGCCCTCGATTCCTGCTCTGGTGGCCAGATTCGCCATGTTTCGAAAGGCTTCAATGTACTCAGGTCGGCAATCTGGATAGCCGCTGTAGTCGAGAGCATTCACCCCGATGAATATATCGGTTGCTCCCAGCACTTCAGCCCATGCCAGCGCGAAGGAGAGGAATATGGTATTACGTGCCGGAACATAGGTAACGGGGATATCGCCTGACGATTCATTCACAGGCCGGTTTTTGGGAACTTCCATTTCGCTTGTCAGCGCCGAACCTCCGAAAGAACCCAGATCGATATCGACAATGATGTGATCCGATACTTTGTGGAGCTGGGCTATCCTGCGGGCCGCCTCTATTTCGAATTCGTGACGCAGTCCATAGCGAAAGGTCAGAGCGTACGGTGAAAATTCCTGGTTTCTGGCAATGGCAAGGGTTGTGGTGGAATCGAGCCCGCCACTGAGGAGAATGACTGCCTTTCTCTCCATTTACCTCACTCTTAAATCCAGCGCTTCACCCGGAAGAATACGAGCATACTTGCAACTATGACAACCATAGTAATCAAAACGGCGGTGATAGCGGTTGGATTACCATTATCGGTTAGTGGATAAATATTCATACCAAAAATGCCAGCTACCAGAGTAAGGGGCAGCAGAATAACAGATATAACAGTGAGTAACCGCATGACCTGATTTATGCGAAAAGATGTCAGTGTGCCGACGTTATCATTGAGGCCGGCTACCCATTCTTTATACTCGTTGAGACTGTCCATTATCTTGCGATTGTGATCCGCTAGGTCGCCAAAATAGACATCCGCATCTTCCTTAATAATAGGCAGTTCGCTTTTCTCCATCCACTCAAACACTTCAGTCTGCGGCTTGATCATCCGCTGGTATGAGATCACATCTTTCCACAGCATCGATAATTCTCGGACTGTAGACCGGGCATCCTCATCGAAAATATCATCTTCAACCCGCTCGATATTGCTGCCGATTTTATTGAGTATGGGGAAACAATAGGTCACCAGCCGGTCCAGGATAAGATACAAAAGCAACCCGGGGCTGTGGCTCATAGCCTCATCCTGAGTCTCTTTGTTGGCGGAGCAGTCTCTAAAAAAAGTCGTCAGAGATTTGAGATTCCCTTCGTGAAGGGTGATCAAATAGTCCCTGCCCAGAAAAACGGAGACCTGACTTACAGTGGTCACACGTGCCTCTTTGTGGAAGACCGGGAAGTGGAAAACCATGAAGAGGTAGTTGTCATCTTCGTCATGATCAATCTTGGGACGCTGGATACGGCTCAGACAATCATCCAGTTCCAGTTTATGAAAAGGATAATTCTCCGCCAGATATTCGATTTCCACCTCGGTGGGGTTTTCGATGTTAATCCACAGCAGCCGACCGTATGAAATCGACTGGATTCCGGGCTTCTGTCGTGTAGTTTCTGATTGAGCCACAGTTTGTTCCTGTCTATTACTTGACAACAGCTTTCTCCGCTGCCATCGCTGTGATGGTCCCATCCCCTGCGGCGACGACCTGCCTGATTGATTCTTCACGAAATATCACCTGCTGCAGAAATTCCTGCTGTCTCAGTCTCCATCTGATTGATGAATTTCCATTATTTCATCAAACTTTCCAGGTTTTTTTTGAGCTCTTCCTTGGGTCGCAACCCTACCACCTGACTCATGGGCTTGCCGTCCTTAAAGAAAAGCAGTGTCGGGATGCTCTGAATCCCATAGGTTGAAGCGATCCGAGGGCTTTCATCCACATTTACCTTGACGAAATCGGCCTTCCCTTCGTATTCGTGGGCCAGTTCTTCAATGATCGGGCCTACCTTGAGGCATGGTGCGCACCACGGAGCCCACAGATCCACCAAAACCGGTTTGTCAGCATCCTCTACAATCTGTTTAAAACTGGAATCGTTTGCCTCTACTGGCTTGGCCATGATAACCTCCTTTGATTGTATAACCTAACCACCAATAGCTTCTAAAACGCCTTCTTCCACCATTCGCTCTGCCACATGGATTGACTTCTTGATAGTCCATGCATCGCTCCTTCCATGAGTGACAACAACGTTCCCCTTGACTCCCAGCAACAGCGCTCCGGGTGTGTGATTTAGAATATGTCCGTTTGACTTCCCCAGGGAGGAATCATCCTTCCCTTCCTGTTGGGACAGAATGGAAAGTGCTGCTACCAGGCCCTCGCTCAGTTTGATGACTACGTTGCCGGTGAAGCCATCGGTCACTACCACATCGGCTCCTCCCAGTGGAAGCCCGTGTCCTTCCACGTTTCCTACAAAGTTGAGATTGCTCTTTGCGAGAAGGTTATAGCTGGCAAGGGCCAGTTTGTTTCCTTTAGTCGTCTCTTCTCCAGTGGAAAGGAGGCCTACCCTTGGTTGCGGCAGGTTAAATATTTTTTGCATGTAAACATTTCCCATCTCGGCGAACTGGAGCAAATTCTGGGGTTTGCAATCAGAGTTGGCGCCTACGTCCATGAACATAGTCGGCCCATCCAGTGATTCAAAGGTGATGCACAGAGCCGGGCGGGAAATACCTTTCTTCCTTCCTAACATTAACAGTGACCCGGCAGTAACTGCTCCTGTGCTGCCCCCGGAAACGAATGCTGCGGCCTTGCCCTCTTTGACCAGGTTCAATCCCACAACAATCGATGAATCCTTTTTCCCGCGAACGGCCTTGACAGGGTCTTCATGCATACCGATAAGCTCTGAAGCCGGATGAAGGCTGACCCTTATGTCTTTGAGATTGTACTGGCTCAATTCCTGCTGTACCGCTTCCTGCTGCCCGACCAGGATAACCTCTATCCCAAATTCACGGGCTGCTTCCACTGCTCCCTTCACCACCTCCTGAGGGGCGTAATCGCCGCCCATGGCATCAACCACAATTTTATTTGCTTTAGGTTGTTCGGACTTTTTGACCATCTGATGTTGTGTCCTCCATCACATTAAGAACATGATGTTATTATCTTTATTATTGAATAATATCAGATTTGGATAAAAATGCACAACGCTTAGTATCGTGCTGGTGATATTTTCATACCTCCTAACTTGGACGAGCCCACTTTCTTTTAGAGGCCTCCATGTTTTATGATGAATATGGGGTCTTTTTTTATGGATGAGACGGAATTTGCCGGAGAGTCCCGGGATATAGTAATTGCTCACCCGGCTGCCACAGTCATTCCTCTCAGGGAAACTGCCGATAGCTTTGAGGTGCTGCTCATTTACCGCAATCCCAAACTTTCTTTTCAGGGTGGAATGTGGGCTTTCCCCGGCGGGCGAATTGAAGATGAGGATTATGCGGACGGCAACAACGATATGATCGCAGCAGCGCGCCGGGCAGCGGTGCGGGAATCTAAAGAAGAAGCAGGTATCCATATTCCACTGGAAGGTCTGGTGATGATGTCACGCTGGACCACCCCTGAAGTCCAGCCGAAACGCTACCAGACCTGGTTTTTTGTTGCTACCATGCAAGATCAACCTGTGCAGGTCGATGGAGGGGAAACCCTCGATTATCGGTGGATGAGACCCGAACAGGCTCTGGAAACGCAGAGATCAGGCGAGATAGCTATGATGCCTCCCACCTTCGTGACACTCGACAGACTTTCTCGATGTGCTACCGTAGAGCAAGTTTTTTCATTTTTAGAGAAAGAACCGCTTGAAGATTTTTTGCCCAGAATTGAAACGGTGCCAAGCGGCTTTTGCAGCCTGTATCACGGGGATGCAGCCTATGCTGGGGGGGATATCAATCAACCGGGCAGGCGGCATCGGTTTTGGGGACTGGATACCGGCTGGCGATATGAGCGCAGAGACTGAAAAGGTGGTGATTCATGGAAGTGAGCGAACTGGTCGAAATCGAAGAAATCAAGCAACTCAAGGCGAGGTACTTCCGCTTTATGGACCAGAAGCGCTGGGATGAATGGGGCGATGTGTTCACGGAGGATGCAACCTTGCAGTACGGGCCGAATCCCGGGGATATATTTGAAGGAAGGGATAGGATTGTTGAAGGTCTCCGCAATGTTCTGAAGGATGCGCTCACAGCTCATCACGGGCAAATGCCGGAGATTGAAATAACCGGCGATGCCACTGCTACAGGAATTTGGGCGATGTTCGATTATGTAGAAATGCCGGGGATTACTCTCAAAGGATATGGCCATTACGAAGAGGAATATATCAAAGATGACGGGAAATGGAAGATCAGGAATCTGAGGCTGACGCGCCTGCGGGTTGATATAAAAACAGAAGCCGGGGAAGATGGCAGTGAATGACTGCTGGGCATTTTGCCCATCACATCGCCAGTGGGAAAAGCTTCATACTTCCCGTGACAAAATTTGTTTTGCGGAGGGACAATGGAAAAGTTGATCTATCTTCTGTGGGCCCGGCAGGGCCGAGACCCGGATGAAATCAAAAAGACATTACTGGAAGAATGCACCCCTCGATTGCTCAAACTGGAGCCCAGAATGCTGGCGATGAATTTCAGCGATTCGGATGCTGATATCCCCTCGCCCGTTCCGCCACCAGAGGGGGAAGACCTGATAGCTGCCGAAGTATCGATCTGGCTTGATTGCTACGAGCAAAGAGAATCATTCGAAGAGATACTGGCCCAAACCGATTGCCGGATGGCCGGGTATCTCGTTACCGAATCGCTCTACACGGATTACGGTGGCAATGAAAACAGCCGGCCGCGTGACTGGCCTGATGGCCAGCGTTCGCCGGGGATTCTGACGGTGGCTGTTTTTGAGAAGCCGGATCACATTCCTTATCAGGAATGGATTGACCGGTGGCACAAAGTTCAATCTGCCGTTTCGGGTGAGATTCAACCCCGCACCCGATATGTTCGGAACGAAGTTGTCAGGGCACTTACTCCTGATGCTCCGCCTTACAAAGGGATTGTTGAGGAGGCATGGCCTTCGGCGGAGCATGTCACTGACCCGATGCTCTTTTTCTGCGCCGAAGGGTCGGAGGAAAAGCTGGCGCAGAATATCAACCGGATGATGGAAAGTGTTAATGCTTTTCTGGATATGGACCGCTTTCGCAGTTACACCATGAGCGAATACCTGCTCAAGACTCATCCCGAATGAGCCGGCATGCAGACCGGCTGGCAGGGAGCAATTACCTTTGAGCGAGCTTCGATTTCCATCTGGATTTACTGGAGGATTTGTTGTAAGCCGGGTGTTGAGGGTTCGGGGTCTTCTCGGCTCAACAGTTCTCCTATTTTGACCGCGATCTCCTTTGGGGTCAGCACGAAATCAATGGCCCCCGTTTCAAAAGCAGCCTTGGGCATACCGTATATCACGCATGTTGCCTCGTTCTGCGCTAAGGTAGTGCCGCCAATATTCTTGATATGGCGTATCCCTTCCGCTCCATCGGAGCCCATACCGGTGGCAATGACACCGATAACGTTTGTTATGGGGTCTTCATTCAGAGACATCATGAGCACATCAATAGAAGGACGCACGTAATTGACTTTCTCCCCTTCGACCAGCTTGATCATCCGGTTGCCCAGTACTTTCATATGCACATCGGATGGTGCCAGAAAAACTACTCTATCTTGCAGGTAATCCCCGTCTTTGGCCAGCCTGACTTTCATGCTGGCTCGCTCGCCGATCTCATCCCGGACTGACTTGTTCACGAACTTCGGCATGTGCTGAACGATGAGCACGCAGGCATCGATTGCCGGTAACTCTGCCAGTAAATCCGTCAGCATTGTCGGCCCTCCGGTGGAGGCACCGATAACTATGATATTTTTACTCTTCATCAGCAGTAATCCTTTCTTAAAAATTCGAAGCAGTCCTTCGATTACCCGTTGGCAATCTCGGCTTGTTTAGCCTGGTCGAGCCACTTGCAATACGTTTCCATATTGGCGATGAGTTCTTCAGTGTGGAACGGCTTGCGCATATAGTTGAGCACAGATTCGGTGAGCTCCACCAGATCCTCATCGGGGTCTTGTTTTGCTGTAAGCATCAAGGCCAGGTTGCCATCCATCAATCCCCTGGATTCAATCTGCCGGATGGTCTCCCATCCGTCCATGTCATCCATCATGATGTCCATGAGGATTACTCCCCGGAAGCCTTTTTCAAGTTCTTCCAGACACCGTTGGCCGCTTTCGGCCTGGACTACTTCGAAACCTGCCGATTCCAGTACAACCCTCACTGTCAGACAGATATCCGGTTCATCATCCACTATCATGACCCTCTTTTCCATTTTCCTTCCCCCTTTTCCCTAAGTTGTCTTTTGACAGGCGATCCCCCCGAATTGTCCCTGCCCCCCCCCGGGCACATTGCAGTGTGCCCCTACATTCGCTGTCTCCTGAAACCCTGAAGGGTGAATCCCGTGAATCATAACGGAATTAAGGCTTCAGCATTTCATAATCCCTGTCATGTGCCATTGCATTCCTATCGGCTCCCGATCCCTCCAGCACTTCGCTCACCTCTTCAGCAGATTTATCTACCTGCAGGACCAGAGGGAGTGTGAACAGGAAAGTCGTTCCTTTCCCTTCGCCATCGCTTTCGACCCGGATCTGCCCGCCGTGCATTTGCACGATCCGTTTGCAGATGCTTAATCCCAGCCCCGCTGAGCCCAGTTCGTGCCGGGATTTGTCTACTTTGTAGAACTCATCGAAAATGTGCTCTGACTGCTTGGTGGTTAGGCCTATTCCGGTATCCCTGATCGAAAGCACTGCCAGTCCATCTTGATGGTAGGCATCGAAGGTCAGTGTTCCTCCATCCCCCATAAATTTCAGGGCGTTCTCGATTAGATTTTCATAAACCTCGATTATCCTCAGATGGTCACCGTATACGATGATATTTTCATTTACCCGGTTGAGTGCGTTGACGTTTTGCCTTTCCAGATTCAAGCGCCCGCGTTCCAGTATGGAATTGATAGTGCTGGCAATGTTCACCGGTTTGCTATCAAATTCTACGTCCAGCGAATTCAGTTTGGCCAGCTGGATCGTCTTGTTAACCAGCTCTTCCATAAACTCAACATTGCGAAACACCATATCTGCTATTTGTTGGAGCTTCTTATCCTCCTGACTGTCCCTCAGCATGGGCAGCAATGCCACCATGGGTGTGAGCGGGGTCCTTAGATCATGGGCCAGTTGAGAGATGAAAGCTTGCTTTTGTTCCAGCAGCTTGGTAATTTCCCTGGTTCTTTCTTTAATCCGCTTCTCAAGTTGTTGATTACCGTCCTTTAGCTCCTCTTCGGATATCACTGCCAGGTCCAGCGCTTCCGCAAGTGCCTGCTGGTTCTCATTGATAATCTTGTTCTGCCTCTCCAGTGCCTCTCTGAGTTTTCTCTGTTCATTTTCAGCCACTGTCAATCCCCTGTTTTTGGAAAAAAGCTCCTGCTTTGTCTCCTCCAGCGAATCGATCGTTTTTTGCAGGTCTTCCATCATGCTGAAAGCAGCCGCCTCGTTTATCTGCAGCTTTGCCACTTTGTCGGCCAGTTCTTCCTCCGCCTGCTTGCGTTCGGTGATGTCCGTTGCCACTCCCTCAAAAAAGCCCATTTCGGGGAATAGTATTCCAGAGTACTGAATCCAGATGGGGGAACCATCGCGTTTTGTTACGAGCGCCTCAAAATTGTTGAACTTGCCGTGTTCGCGCATAATCGCCAGCAACTTTCCCCTTGCCTCCGGGTCAACATAATGCTCCGAAGCAACGTAATCCGAGGCGCAGGCTTCCGGGCTATCATAGCCGAACATCTCAGCCATCCGACGATTCACTATTAGCATCTTGCCGTCGCTAAGCCTGGACCGATACAATCCAACCTGAGCGTTGTCATAAATAGTTCGATACTTCTCTTCGCTTTCCCGCAGTGCATCCTCTGCCCGCTTGCGCTCGGTGATGTTGGTGATGATGGATATGAAACCAATTACCTTCCCTTCACCATCACGGTTGTAGTTCCAGCTAACCGACTGCTCAATGACTTCGCCATCGTTTCTCCGGTTCTGCTGGTAGTAGGTCGTCGGCTCTGGCTGTTCCTTTACCAGCAGGAGCATGTACTCACGCAGTTCGGGGCGCTTCGAAGCAGGCTCAAGTAGATCAGTAACATGTTTTCCCAGTAATTCTTCCTTGGTGTAACCAAGCATCTCTTGATAGGCGGGATTGACGTAAGTAATGATACCGGTCTGGTCAATTACTTGGATTCCGTGGGGGTTCCTATCTGCAAGGATTCTGTAGCGCTCCTCACTCTCGCGTAGTGCTTCCTCCGCCTTCTTGCGCTCGCTGCTGTTCGTAGTGCTCCCCACAGCTATCTCCAACTCGTGGATATATTCTTCCAGTTCTTTTCTTGATTTTCCCTTAAGGTCTGCCATTTTTCTGTCTCAATTCGGGTAGATTGCGGCATCGGCTCCAATCCTGTTGGTAGCAGATGCTCCCGGACGCCAGGTGTATCAGTTGTTGGTTTGCCCTGTCATTCAAATCTCCCTTTTCCCCTCCCACAGGGCACATCGCAATGTGCTACATTCCTCCCAACTCCTGCCCGGCCATATTGCGATGTGACCCTGCTCCCTGATCCCCTGCCCCCCTCATTCCCCCATCACAACCAGCTTGACCACGCTGGGCACATCCAGTATCAACGCCACTTCCCCCGTTCCCAGGATGCTGGCCCCGGATATTCCCTTAATCTCTCCGATGAAGTTGCCTAATGATTTGACCACCACGTCCTGTGGTTCCAGTAATGCATCTACCACCAGTCCCACGATTCGGTCTCCAGTCTTTACCACTACGATGTGCACCATCCCGTCGGCGCTTTCCCCTTTCTTAGTGCCCAGCACTTCATTCAGATACAACAGCGGCACTACCCTGTCTCTCAGCCTGATCACCTCGTTCTGGGTTACTGTCTGTATCTCGGAGGGCTTAAGTCGCAGTGTCTCAGAAACGGAGAGCAACGGGATAGCATAAGATGTTCCTCCCGATGAGACCAGCAATCCGTGTATAGTGGCCAGGGTCAGCGGCAGCTTCAGGGTGAAGGTGCTGCCCTCTCCTACCTTTGTTTCAACATTGATCATCCCGTTAAGGGATTCGATATTTTGCTTGACGATATCCATTCCCACGCCGCGGCCAGAGACATCGGTGATCTTCTCCGCAGTAGAGAACCCCGCTTCAAATATCAGGTTCACTGCCTCGTGGTCGCTCATCCGTGAAGCCGCCTCGGCACTGATGATCCCCTTATTTACCGCCTTCTCCTTGAGATCCGCTCCGTCTATTCCTTTGCCGTCATCCCTCACTTTTATGGCGATGTAGCCCTGCTCGTGGGCCGCACTTAATAGAATGGTTGATTTTTCCGGTTTCCCGGTTGCCTGGCGCAATTCCGGGGTTTCGATCCCGTGATCCACGGCATTCCTCAGAAGATGAACCAGGGGATCGCGGATATGCTCTATCACCGAACGATCTATCCCCGTTTCCTGACCTTCCATCACGAATTCGATCTGCTTGCCTGCCTTATGTGCTAAGTCCCTGATCATCCGGGGGAACCTGTTGAACACGGTCCCCACCGGCATCATCCTGGCCTCGGTGATATCTATTTGCAGGTCGTCCACTACCTTGGTTATGTTGGTCAGAGTCTTGCTCAGACTTACCATTTCCTCGTCATTTTTGTATCTTGCCGCCAGAATGCTCCCCAGCCGGTTGAAAGCCGTGCGGGCCACTACCAGCTCACCGATTTGATTCATCAGGCTATCGAGCCGATCCACGTCGATTCGGACGGTCTCGGATACCTTGACGTGCTCCTGTGAGCCTGTTTTTTGAGTATCAGATTTGGCTGATTCAACTGTCTTCTGCGCTTCAACAACTGAGTCATTTTCCGGCTCTTCTTCATCAATTTCTATCGCTTGAGTAGGATCATAGGCCTCAATTCTTACCTCTCTGATATCGGGAACTGCGCTGACAATCTCTCTTATTTCGGGTTCTTCGATCGTGCTGGCGAAGACCATTTCCAGTACGGTTTCAACTGCTTCCGCCTCGATTTCTTTCTGCGAAGGTACGGAAGCGATGACGGTCCCTTCCTCATCCAGTGAATTCAAAATCTGGAAGAACCTTACCGCTGCCCACGGGCTACCTTCTTCAACATCAGCTCTTATCTGATAGACTTTTTGCCCTATGGCCAGCGATCCCTTCAGCCTCTCCCGGGCTTCCTCACTCAAAGGCACCGCGACTTTCTTTGCTTTGTAAGAGGATTTGACGACTGTTGTTTCTTCCTTGTTTGCCAGTTCGTCAAGTCGCTCGATTTCACCCGTTACGTCGATTACAGTTTCTTCATTGGAAGTGAGGTTTTCCCTCAACACCCTCAAATCATCGAGGGCGCTTAGAAGGGCATCGGCTATCTCGGTAGTGACGGAAAGTTCCCCGTGGCGTAGCTTATCGAGGATGTTTTCCATGGAGTGGGTCAGTTCGGCCATCATATCGTAGCCCAGCATGGCGGAAGACCCTTTTATGGTATGGGCCGCACGGAATATCCCCTGGAGTAGTTCTGGATTATCCCCCTCGTTTTCCAGCTTGATGATGTTCTCATCCAGTAGCTGCAACTGCTCGTCGGTATCCTGCAGAAATACCTGCAGTTCCTCCTGGGTTATGTCTGATGCTAGTTCCACCATTGTGCTCTCCTACGTTTTTCCGTTCCCTTGATTGATGACTATTGCCTCCTCTTCCTTAGCCCCCTGTTCCAGACATAATTCCCGTCATAACTGTCTTTGAACCCCATTCTTTCCCAGAACCCTATTGCGGTGTGACGTACTCTATCGGCAACGATTGTATCGAATTTAGACTTGAACATTTCTACCACTTCTTCCCCATAGCCATTCCCTTCGAATTCGGGGAATATGTAAATTGAATTGATCGTCAGGAGCTTATTATTGATCAATCCCCTGACTTTGCCTACCCGGTCACTGCCGCATTCGACATTCAGCCAGTCATACGCCGAATGTTGCTGTTCGCGACTCAATATCTTAAAGGTCAATTTGGTTGACATGTCAATTCTCTAACTTGCGGGAAACTATTTTTTACCTGATCTCACTTGGCTTTCTGCCCTGCTTGATCTTTTTCAAGGAATCCTGCAAACGGGCATTGCAGTTTTTAAACATGGGATCCCCGTGGCCAAAATAAATTTCCCTCACATCTTTATGACACAGACTCTCTATGGCCCATAAAAAGGCATCTTCATATGAAGACTGATCAGAATCAATCAGAACAGGGGTATCCCCCGCAAACAGCACCCCTTCTTCGGCACAATAGAGACAGATCGAATCAGTGCTGTGCCCCGGTGTGTAAATCACTTCAAATTTTCTGTCGCCCAGTTCCAGGATTTCCCCTCCTTTCAGGACATGGTCTACTCCCTCCAGGGAGGGTGAAAAAGCATATACGATAGGATTGAATGCCTCACGCATTAACGATAAGTTGGCGGCATGGTCATAATGGCTATGGGTCAGGATTATCTGGTGAATTTTCTTTTGCCCCGCACCTGTATGCGCCTCCTTCAGTTGATCAACCACATGGGGATCCCTGCCCACATCCACCAGCGTGTTGATATCCTCAAGTGTGTTCCA
>CAZJQZ010000054.1:0-14878 GCA_964548045.1 uncultured Dehalococcoidia bacterium
TCACATGTTCCATTGTCAGAAGCAGAAGTGGAGTTCTCATTGTCATCGCAGGCTGCCAGTACCAGCAACCCTATCATTAGAATGATTCCGAATATTGAAGCTTGAATGATTCGCACAAATAATCCTTCTTTCTGTTCAGTCACAACACAAAAAAATGCCCCCGACCGGAGACTTGTCGTGATTCTAACACTTGCCGGGAGCGAGTGTCAAGTGTACATACTCGCAATACTATTGACTTCATCCGTTCTTATTTTGGCCTCATATTGCCAGATTGTTTACCATGAATTGTACGTTTTATTTGAGCAACTTTTTAATATTTGAATGGAATTTATGCAGATGCGGATATCTGCAGGCTTGACATAGTTTCATTTGGTTCATATAATACATCTTATCTGAACATTTTAATCAGGCAAGTATTGAATACTGCTGTACGGCGAACTGCTTGCTCGATGAAGGAAAATGCCATGAAGCGAAGCCCACGCGATTACATGGATGAGTTGGATTTAGTGTTGATACGAGAGCTGGAAAGTGATGGGAGGCAAACCAACACTGATCTGGCCAGAAAGATCGGCACCAGCAAAGCTACGGCGCGCCGGAAGCTAAAAAAGCTGCTTGATGATGATATTATTAAAGTTGTAGCTGTTGCCAATCCCCCGGCGCTGGGTTATAAAACAGTGGCCACGATGGGGATCAATGTTCGCCCGGGCGATGTCGATACCGTTGCCGATAAACTCGCCTCATACGATAATGTTCATTTTGTTATCGTCAGCACTGGGCGCTATGACATAATTGCCTGGATGATGTTTAAGGAACCGGAAGATTTATCTGATTTTCTGCGCACCGAACTGGGCAGTATCAAAGGGCTGGTGAGCGTGGAAACGATGATCAACCTGAAAATCATCAAGGCTTCCTTTACCTACTTGGCCGAGGAAAGTACTTCTTAGTAAAAACACTGTTATGTAAAATACTCAAGTTCGCAAAACCCCTTCTTCCTCAGACACGCAATAAACTCCCCCGGCATCCATCGTTGCTATGCATCGATTGCAATGGTCACAATCTGACTCTCTGATTTCCCCTTTCTCCAGTTTTTTAACAAAATCGGGGTCACGTACGGTGGCACGGCCAATTTCCAGGAATTCAAATCCATCATTCATGGCTCTTTCCATATCGTCCAGTGACAGGATGCCCCCGATGTAAACCACGGGAATACTTAAAGCGTCCTTAAATCTTCGTGCCCCTTCAAGAAGGTACATTGGCTCGAAGGGATAAGTCTGAACCATGAAGCTCCCGAACAAAATCAGGCCCAGCTTCAAGATCGGGTTGGTCTGATTGGCTGCCATTTCCTTGGAAGGCACATTTCCACGCATCATATATAAAGGAGTACGGGAGGTAAACCCGCAACTTGGTACGATGGCGCTTGCACCTTCAGCCTCGAATCGTTGTGCTATTTGTATGGCTTCATCCAACTCGATTCCCCCCTTGAATCCATCCCGCTGATTCATTTTCACCAGGATTGGGAAATCTGGTCCGACAGTTTCCCTGATTCGCCTGATCACCGCTGCCGGGAACCGCAGGCGATTTTCCAGAGAGCCCCCATAGTTATCCCTGCGATGATTTGTCCAGGGTGAGAGGAATTGACTGAGTAAGTACCCATGTCCGGAATGAATTTCCACGGCATCAAATCCAGCTTCCTTTGCCTGCCGAGCTGCCCGAGCAAAATCCTCTATTTTTTCTTCAATTTCGGCTTCTGTCATCTCTGTGCAAACTGACAATCTAAATAGACAGAACTTGCGCGATGCGCCGATTGGCCTCTTGCCGATTTCACTTCGGCTGGCGAAAAAGCCGCAATGCCCCAATTGGATTGAAGCTCCGGCTCCTTCTTTATGCACAGCTTCGGTCAGCCTTTTGAGATCCGGCAGTATTTCTTCGCACATCCACATTTCATGCCCGAATGCCCGGCCGTCAAATGTAACCGAGCAATAGGCCACGGTCGTCATGCCCACACCACCTTCAGCAACCCTCCGATGATGCTCAATCAACTGGTCTGTCACCTTCCCATCTTGGCACATACCTTCGAAGCATCCTGACCTGATGATCCTGTTCCTCAACTCCAGCCCGGCAATCTTGCCGGGAGTGAAAGCCTTATTTTGCACCTGTGTTCCCATTCTTGCCCTCCTTTTCACCTTGCGCTGTTTTTGGGCTAATGATTCAAACCGACTGGCCATTATGAATCAATTGGCATCATTAGGGTGGATTATATAACA
Organism: uncultured Dehalococcoidia bacterium; assembly: GCA_964548045.1. GTDB lineage: Bacteria > Chloroflexota > Dehalococcoidia > SZUA-161 > SpSt-899 > JBGLNL01. Next base: position 2,265 of record CAZJQZ010000054.1, read on the forward strand.
CTAATGCCCTGAAAACAAGCCGTGACTTGCCTTTTATGGAAGAAATCTGTATAATCGGACGGAGTTGCAGGAAGGATTAGTTTCAGGCAAATTTCAACAGGAGGGAAAAATGGGACTTCTCGAAGATATTGCTCAGGCCGTAGAAGCATTACAAAAGAGCGAAGCTCTGGCCTTGGTGCAAAAGGCTATTGATGAAGGTGTTTACCCGCCGGAGATCATCAATTCCGGTATTGTCCCCGGATTGCAGGGGGTGGGCAAGAAATTTGAAGAGGAAGAGTATTTCCTGGCCGAACTGATGATGGGCGGCAAAGTCAGTCAAGCTTGCATTGATCTGGTACAGCCGCATCTGCCCGAATCAGAAGGCGCAAATGCTGGAACAGTAGTGCTTGGAGCAGTGGAAGGCGACCTGCATGATATCGGCTACAGTCTGGTTGCCACTCAGCTTGAGTTAAACGGGTTCAAAGTTCATAAGATTGGCGTGAATATTCCGGCAATGACATTCATTGACAAGGCAAAGGAACTCAATGCCGATATTATTGGTCTGTCCGCCTTTCTGGTAACTACCATTCCTAATTGCAATGAAGTGATCAATTATCTGCAGGATATGGGAGTAAAGGACAAATATAAGGTAATAATTGGCGGCACGGAAACCAGCCAAGCCAAAGCCGACGCCATGGGCGCCGACGGATGGGCTCCGAATGCCGTTGAGGCAGTGAGGCTTTGCCAGAAGTTAATGGGCAAGTAATTAGAACAGTGCCAATGCGGTGAGAAAGCGCTACAGAACAAAGATTAGGAGGAAAAATGATTCCCATCATAGAGTTCCAGGAACGTTCCTTGAGTGGGCCGGTAATGAAGGCCGACGAATTCGACTTGGAATTCGCCATGAAAATCCGGGATGTTGTTCAGAAATACAACATTGAATATAACGAAAACGAGCTGGTGGTTGATGATGCCACCGCCGATGCCGTTTATCAGGCAGCGGTCGAGTTGCTGGCAGAAGTTGGTATCTATCATATGGATACCGAAAGAGTTATAAAACTGACCAGAGAGGAAATCGAACAGGTTGCCAAAGAGTACTGCGATAATCCCGGCAGGCACACATTCGGGCGGGACAAAGATGAGGTCACCATCGAATACCGTGCCAGCACGGATAAGCGCCCACCGACGCTGTATGCTGGATCATGGGGAGTAGCCCAGGAAGAGTGGTATGTTCCTTACATTCAGTCGTTTGCCCAGGAGGAATCTATCAAAGCAATGGGCATTACCGCGGGACTGGCCAAGCTTGGAGATATGAAAGCCAAAGCAGGCACCCCCAGTGAAATCGCTGTTGGTTTGTGGGAACAGGAACACATCAAAGAAGCTCTTCAAAAAGCGGGCAGGCCGGGCTTGCATGTGGGTTTGCTGGCCACGCTGAGCAGCCCCGGCGGAATCATGACTATGATGGCTCCGGGCATTCGTGAAGCCTACAATACTCAGATTGGTGTGCACATTATTCCTGAAATGAAGATCAGCTGGAGCCAGTTTGTACTGGCGCAGTTCTGCCAGGTGAGGGGTATCCAGCCCTGGCAAAGTTCAATGTCGATGATTGGCGGACTTTGCCGGAACGCTCAGGATACCGCAGTTGGGTTGACAGCCAACCTGCTAGGACAGATTTCCTATTCGCACGGTCAACTTTGCAGTCTCTTCACCAATCACATGGACGGCAAATCGGCAACCCGGCCAACTCACTGGGCTTACAGCGCTGCTGCCCGTGCTTCCGAACGCAATATCAAAGTTTGCATTGGGGGATGCGCTTCCGGCGTCCTTTGCAAATCTCCATTTACCTTAATCCAGGCCGTAAACATGGCAACATTGTTCACTGCCAGCAGCATGTCATATTGCTGGATTGCGGGCAATACCGGAATTGAGGCACGTTACGCCGGAGAGGTTATGAATGCCATAGCCGGAATGGAAAGGGGCCAGGCTAACGAACTGGTCAACAAGATGATGGACCTGCAAACCAAATATGCACCGGAGGTAAAAGGAAATACATGCAAATTCCCCGAGGTATACGACCTGGAGACAGTCCAGCCTCATCAATGGTACGTTGATTATCTTGATAAAGCAAAAGAAGAATTAGCCGCCTGCGGCGTACCTTATTAAAAGCAATTAGTTATCCAGCGGCATTGTTAGTGACAGGATGAACACGATTAAATTAACGAAATTATCCGGTTCATCCTGTTCTTATGTCAAAGGTGTATTTATCACTGGATTATTCGAGTAAATAAAAGGTAGTTATGCTAATAATCGGAGAATCACTTAATGCCACTATTCCGGCGATTCGCCAGGCGGTTATGGAGCATGATGCGGATAAGATTGCAGATTTAGCTCGCACGCAGACAGAATGTGGCGCAAATATGCTCGATGTAAATGCGGCAGTGCCGGGCCAGAGCGAGGTTGAGGATTTGGTGTGGATGGTGCGAACAGTGCAACAGGCAACGAATTTGCCACTTGTGCTGGACAGTTCAAATCCCGAGGCACTGGAAGCAGCGCTGGATATTTACAATGGCCCCCCTCCCATCATCAATTCGATTACCGGCGAAATGACGGAGGGCCATGTGGGTCTCCTTCAGCTTGCAGCGAAACACAAATGCGGTTTGGTAGGTATGTGCATGGATGAAGTCGGCATTTCATCCGATTCTGAGGTGCGGTGCTCTATTGCTGTGAAGTTGCTTGAACGCGCAACATCTGCCGGCATTGAACCGGAGAACTTATATATCGACCCTCTGGTGATGGCAATAGCCGCTGATTATGCTGCCGGAGCAGTTTCACTGGAAGTACTTCGCCTTATCCATGAGCGTCTGCCACAGGTCCGCACATTTTGTGGATCCAGTAATATCAGTTTTGGTATGCCGTTACGCAAGCTTCTCAACAGCACTTTTGTGAGCATGCAAATGGCTTTGGGAATGAATGCTTTTCTCGTTGACGTGCGTAACCGGGAACTGATGGCGACGTTGCTGGCAGCAACTACTCTGATTGGTCAGGATGAATGGAGTATTAATTATATCAAGGCGTACCGCTCCGGGAGATTAGATCAGCAATGAAAACCGGCTTGATAGTTTGTGCCGCACTGGGACGTGAAGTCAGGGAAATCGTCCGCAGAAATGGATGGGATGTTGAAATTATCAGCGTTCCATCGGATGATCACTTGTTCCCGATGCGTATTGCTCCAGATGTGGAAGAGTGTATCCTGAAGCTTCGCGACCGTTGCGATTACATTGTTGTTGTCTTTGGTGAATGTGGCTCGATGGGAAAGCTGGATGAGGTGCTGACTAAATACAAACTTCACCGCATCGATGCCCGAAACTGCTATGAGATGTACGCCGGAGAGAGGTATCATGAGTTTGTGAAAGAGGAGATCGGGACCTTCTTCCTGACCGATTTTCTGGTGCAAACTTTTCATCGGGCCGTCATACAGGGACTTGGATTAGACCTCTATCCCGAACTTAAGGAAAGCTATTTCCATAATTGTACGCGGCTTGTTTACTTAATTCAAAATGATAGTAATGAATTGCGAGTTGAAGCTCAGGCCATTGCCGATTTCATGGAACTGCCATTGCAATTCCATGAGACGGGTTGTGAAAATCTGGAAAATCGAATAAAGGAGCTAATGAATCGAGGGGAACGCAGTAATGGGCTTCTAGCAGATAAGACCAAACATTCGGGGAAAAGCAACATACCAAACGAATTACTGATGTACTATTGAGGATGATCTGGATCATCCGGCACACTTAACTGATCAGGAGGGGGATAGCAAATGGCAAATAAACCTGATAAATGGGATCTCGAAGTTGATTTCATAGCGGCAGGTTCTGGGATAGGAGGACTGTCAGCTGCCATCACAGCGCATGATGAGGGTTTGAACACTATTGTTCTCGAAAAGGCACCTAAACTCGGAGGGGTGGCTGCCCTTTCCGGGGGCGAGATATGGGTACCTAACAATCACGTGATGGAACGGCATGGCATCAAGGATTCACGCGAAGAAGCTAAAAAGTATCTCGATTTCCTGGCCGGCGGTTTCGCTGATCCTGAACTAGCCGAAATATTTATGGATATGTCCCCAGTTGTCTGCCAGTATATGGACGAGAAAGCGGGAGTGAGGTGGAAATCTATTCCCAATTTCGCCGATTATTATTACCCCCAAGAGGAAGGCGCTTTGCCTGAGGGCCGTTACCTTGAGACAGAGATATTCCAGGGCTCTGAGCTGGGAGAATGGAAAGAGGTTTCACGGCTTAGTCCACACATGCCGCCCGGTGTCAGCGCCGAGGAGATTTTTGGGTGGGGTGGCATGGCAGCTGTAGCGAGTTGGGACTGGGAGCTCATTGGGCAAAGAATGACGGATGGCTATCGTGGTTTTGGCCCCGGACTAATGGGATATTTTATCAAGGCAGCCATGGTAGATCGTGGAATCCCGGCTTATCTGGAGACGCCGGTACGAGAATTGATAGTGGAAAATGGCACAGTAATCGGAGTCAAAGCAGAACGCGAAGGCAAAGATTTTTGGATAAGGACAAGTAAAGGCATTTTGCTATGTCTGGGCGCTTATGAATGGGACGAGGAACTTACCAGATACTACGAACAAATGCCGGAAGTTCACTCTGCATGTCCGCCTCAAATCGAAGGTGATCATTTCAAATTCTGTTGCGAGATTGGCGCACAGATTGCGGTAATCCCTGTGGGGACACTCGCTACTATGTTTGGTTACAATATTCCTTCCGAAGAGGCCGAAGGCAAACCACTATGGAGAATGTCAGCAGAGGGAGGATATCCACACGCCATGCTGGTAAATCGGTACGGACGGCGTTTTTGCGACGAGTCCTTCTATCCTCAATATTCACCCACACCACACAAATGGGATGGGAACAAAAGGGAATTCCCTAATTTCCCAATCTGGATGATCTTCGATCAAAATCACCGGGATACTTATATGATCGGGCCAATGGCACCTGGTGCCGAACTGCCTGAAAAGCTGGTTCAGAAAGCCGATACCTTGAGAGAACTGGCAGGCATTCTCGGTGTGGACGCTGACGGGCTCGAAACAGAGGTAGCCAGGTTCAATGAACTCTGCAAAGATGGAGTCGATAAGGACTTCGGTAGGGGACAGTATCCATGGGCAAATTTCATGACGGGCGATTTACGCCAGGAGCTAAATCCCAATATGGGTCCATTGGACAAACCTCCATTCTACGGGATGAGACTTACCATCAATTCCGTGGGTATTGTCTCAGCCGGGCTCAAAACCAACAAAAATGCTGAAGTAATGCATGTCCGTGGTTATCCTATTCCCGGTTTGTACGCCACAGGCAATACCGCAGCAGCGCTGGATACCGGTGCCGGATACCAGAGCGGGTTCGCCTGCACCAGAGGGATGGTCTGGTCATACATCGCAGCCAAACATGCCGCAAATCGTTCGTAGAGGCACATTGCAATGTGCCCTTTAGAGGGAAAATCACCCTCTTCCGTCCTCTCCCTTCAAGGGTGAGACGAAGTTTGAATAAGGAGGAAAAATATGGCAAAGATGCCTGATAAATGGGACTTGGAAACCGAGATATTGGTGCTGGGATCGGGCGGTGCCGGACTGACATCCGCCATCATCGCCCATGATGAAGGTGCTAAAGTGGTCCTTCTGGAGAAAACGGATAAGATTGGTGGGGCAACAGCAGTGTCCGGAGGGTTCCCGTGGATTCCCAATAACCATCTCGAACCTCAAGCAGGAATATCCGATTCACGGGAAGATGCCCTTACCTACATGAAGTTCATTGCCGATGGTCAGGTGGATGATGAACTTGTAGAGGCATTCATTGATAACGCCCCGATCGTGATGCAGTATATCGAGGAAAAGGTCGGCTTAAAAACCGTCATTTCCGAGATGCCCGATTACCACGATGGCAAACCCGGTGGAAAGGCGAAGGGGCGCAGCCTTGGTCCCGATTCTTTCGATTCGAACGAGCTGGGTGAATGGAAAGATCGATTGCGCCAGGCCCCGGTGGTCATGTTCCCTACTTCCTGGGAAGAATACGAAAAGAGCAATGCCAAAGCTGATCCCAGGAATCTTGACTATGTCCAGTTGGGTAAAAACATGATGGCCGGTATTGTGGGTATGGGAATGTCGACGGCTGCCTATTTGTTGAAGGGGTGCCTTGACCGCGGCATCGAACCGGTGATGGAAGCCCGCGCCCGGGAACTCATTCAAGATGAAGATGGCCGGATAATCGGCGTGCGCGCTGAAAAAGAGGGTAAGAACTTCTACGTTCGAGCCAGTCAAGGAGTCATACTGGCCACCGGCGGATTCGAGTGGGATGAAGAGCTTAGAAAGAAGTTCGTGCCGAGTCCTGATTTCCTGCCTCTTGGTCCTCCCAGCAATGAAGGTGACGGATTGAAGATGGCAATGGCCATTGGGGCGGAGTTAGGGAACATGCACCAGATATGGGGTGTCCCTTCATGCCAGGTCCCGGGTGAAGAATATGACGGCAAACCCCTGGGCAGGATGACCATGGGCGAACGGACAATGCCTCACTCGATTATGGTAAACCGGCAGGGCAAGCGTTTTGTGGACGAATCCTTCAATTACAGCGATGTGGCCAAGGTCTTTTGTGACATTAATCCGGTAACATATGAACACATCAATGTTCCGGCCTGGATGGTTTTCGATCAGCAATTCAAGGATAAATACATGTTCTTCGTCACCCCACCGGGAGAACCGGTCCAGGACTGGGTAACCCAGGCAGATACCCCGGAGGAACTTGCCACCAAAGCAGGCTTCGATCCGGAAGGTTTCAAGGCCACCTTAGAGCGCTTTAATGAGTTTGCCAGGAAAGGGGAGGACCCGGATTTCGGCCGCGGCAGCACCGCTTACGATAGATATCAGGGCGACCCCAATCACTCGCCAAACGATGCCCTGGGAACAGTTGAGAAGGCTCCTTTCTATACCGTGCCGATTATGCGCGGCGCCCTCGGCAGCAAAGGCGGACCTGCGACCAATGTAAACGGCCAGGTGAAGCATGTTATGGGTGGCGTAATCGAAGGACTATATGCAGCCGGAAACGCCATGGCCAGCACCAGTGGCCCGGGATATGGTGGGGCTGGTAATACTATAGCCGCAGGTATGACATGGGGTTATATCGCGGCCAAACATGCCGCCAAGCAGCCCAAAAGATAACAGGGAGGATTTGAAAATGCCTGATGTTACACACATTGAAACCGTAAAAGCTCCCCTCGAAGCGACCTGGGATTTCTGCAAGGACATGAACAACTGGGTACAGTACTTGAAGGGTTATGAGAAGCATGAGGAGAAGAGCGAAACCGATTCCACCTGGTGGATCAAGGGTGACGTTGGGATCATGGCCAAAACTGTATCGTTTGATGTTCATATTGAGGAGTGGATTGACAATGACAAGGTTACCTTCTCAATGAAAGGGGTCAGCGAAAACATGACCGGAAAAGGGTCCCTGAAGGTTGATGCCGATGGCGATAATACCAAACTTACCTTCTATCTTGAAATCAAGGCCGGCGGTCTGATCGGCCCGATGGTCAATGCGGTTCTGGGCCCTGTACTCAAACCCATTGCCACTGACTTCGCCGAGAAACTGATAGCCCGGATCGAAGAAATACAGGCCTCACAATAGATTAATCAACAAGCGGGGGCGGTCGAAAGGCCGCCCCCGTCACTGTTTCAATTTGGTCCCACTCAATGATAAGGGAATCCGATAATGACAGCTTTTCCCAAACTGTTCAGTCCCACCAAAATCGGATCGATGGTGCTCAAGAATCGCATTGTCATGTCCCCGATGCACACTGATTTTGCCAACATCGACGGCACAATCTCCCCAAAACTGAAAAACTATCTCGTTGCACGTGCAAAAGGCGGGGCTGGCCTCATCACGATGGAGATAGCCACTATCGATGGCAAGTCACCATATATGCCCAACACAGTTGGCATCTGGGACAATAAATTTATTCCTCTGTTCCGCGAACTGGTTGACGAAGTGCATTCGTACGATGCGAAGATAGTCCTACAAATATCTCATCCGGGCCCGGAATCGCTGGCCCCTTTCTTCTACAATATTCAACCGATGGGGCCATCCCCTCTAATGGCTGAAACCACCAAGCAGATGTGTCGGGAGATGACGATTGAAGATATCGAAAAAACGATCGAGCAATACGGCGATGCCGCCAAACGAGCTAAAGAAGCTGGTTTCGACGGGATGGAACTGCATGCTGCTCACGCTTATATGCTGATTGGTTCCTTCCTTTCCGCTTTGCGCAATCGCCGAACCGACGAATATGGCGGATCGATTGAGGGACGCCTGAAGTTTGCTTGCGAAGTAATTGAGAATATCCGAACCAAAGCTGGCAAGGATTTCCCTCTGATTATGCGAATTTCCGGTGATGAGCTGGTTCCCGGCGGGCGCAATATCCGTGAGACGCAATACATTGTACCCTTGCTGGCAGAAGCGGGAGTAGATGCCTTTCACGTTTCTGCCGGTGCTATGCCGCAATTTTCATGGCGCATCATGCCCCCCACCGGCACGCCGCTGGGTATCAATGTGCCGCTGGCTGCCGCAATTAAAAAGGTTGTCGATGTCCCTGTGATGGCAGTCGGCAGGATCAACGATCCTCGGGTTGCCGAGAATATCCTTCAAAAAGGGGAGGCCGATCTGACTGTAATGGGCCGTGCTCTCATAGCCGATCCCGAATTGCCCAACAAGGCATTTGAAGGAAGGTTTGAAGATATCGTTCCCTGTCTTGCCTGTGGCAATGGTTGCAGCGGTCGCAAAGTCGGTACCGATCTAACCTGCGTAGTCAACCCAACAGTAGGAAAAGAGAGCGAAATGCTTCCCCTCGTTCCGACCGAATCAGCAAAGAAGGTGATGGTCATTGGCGCAGGTCCGGGAGGACTGGAAGCTGCTCGCGTCGCTGCTCTGCGCGGAAATCAGGTTACTCTCTACGAGAAAAAACATGTGATCGGAGGGCAGTTCAGTCTGGCGGCAGTTCCCCCGATGAAGCAGGAGTTGACCAAGCTTATCAGATATCTTTCAATCCAGATTGAAAAGGCCGGGGTGAAGCTCCAGATGAATACCGAAGTCACTCCCCAGCTAGTTGATGAAATGAAGCCAGACACAGTAATAGTCGCCACGGGCGCTGAATCGCTTGTTCCCAATATCCCTGGTATCGATGGAAAGCGAGTTGTTACTGCCCATGCTGTATTGGCCGGTGAAGTCCCTCTGCCACGCGGAAAGGTTCTGGTCATTGGCGGGGGTCTGGTCGGGTGCGAAATAGCAGAATATCTGGCCACGCGGGGAGACAACCCGATCATGGGGCGCACGGAGGTTACTATTATCGAGATGTTGGATGAGGCAGGTCTCGATATGTCGCCAGAAGTAAGGGTTCTGACCATGCAAAAACTGCGGGAGAATGGAGTGCGAATTCTCACCTCAACCAAAGTTAAAGAATTCCTTGAAGACGGAGTGATCGTTACCCGAAATGACCGGGAGGAAACTATCGGGGGGATGAAGCGAATTGTGCTGGCGATGGGAGCCAGACCGGTTGACGTGCTTAGCGAGAAACTCAAGGACAAAATCAGCGAAGTCCACGTTATCGGAGACGCCAAACAGGCTCGTCGGGCGCTGGAAGCCATCGCTGAAGGTGCGCAAATCGGGAGGGAAATTTGAGAGGGAATTACCCTCACCTACAATGGGATGCAAGGGCATATTGCAATGTGCCCGCATGATGAAGGGAAGGCGATATGATCACACTAAAAAATTTGTTCAGCCCGCTCAAGATCGGTTCGATGGAACTGCGCAACCGCATTGCCATGGCTCCGATGGCAACCAGCTGGGCCAATGCCGATGGGACGATATCCGAAAGGGTTTCCAACTACTTTGAGGCTCGTGCTAAAGGGGGTGTCGGACTCATAATTCTGGAAGTAACCACTATCGATAACTCCTTCCCTTATGTGCCCCGCACCATTGGCCTCGCGGACGATAACCAAATCCCGGCCATGCGCCGATTCACCGATATTATTCACTCACACGGGACAAAAGTAATACCGCAAATATCACATCCGGGCCCGGAATCTCTTTCAGGGATTTTCGGTAATATTCAGCCTGTAGGCCCATCCACCGGTATGTGCCACAGCAACAAGCAGATGTATCGTGAACTGGCTATCGAAGAGATCGAACCGATAATAGAACAATTCGGTGAAGCTGCCAGAAGAGCAAGGGAAAGCGGATGTGACGGTATAGAATTGCACTGTGCCCATTCCTACATGCTGCTGGGCTCATTTATCTCTGCTCTGAGAAACAAGCGAACTGACAAATATGGCGGTTCCATCGATGGCCGATTGCAACTTCCGCTCGAAGTACTCCAGCGCATCCGGGAAAAGGCAGGCGATAATTTTCCGATAGTCATGCGAATTTCCGGTGATGAACTGCTCACAGGTGGCCGTGATATTCATGAAACTCAATACATAGCTCCCATTCTGGCCAAAGCTGGGGTGAATGCCTTCGATGTCTCCGCCGGGGCCTTTCCGCAAATGGGCTGGCGGATTCTACCTCCTTCCGGCACACCACTGGGTATCAACACATCGCTTTCGGCAGCTTTAAAAGAAACGGTAGATATTCCGATCATGACAGTTGGCAGAATCAATGATCCGCGATTTGCTGAAAGTATCCTGCAACGAAATGAAGCAGACGCCATTATAATGGGCCGGGCTTTGCTGGCCGATCAGGAATGGGCCAACAAGGCAAAGGAGGGCAGATTTGAGGATATCGCTCCCTGTGTCGGTTGTGGCGGGGGATGCATTGCCGGACGGGAATCGGGCAGGGCGATGACATGTGTCATCAATCCAACCGTTGGCAGGGAAAAGGATCTGGAAATAGTTCCGGCGGAAAACCCCAAAAAGGTGATGATTATCGGTGGAGGACCGGGAGGACTGGAAGCTGCTCGCGTTGCAGCCCTGAGAGGGCACCAGGTTACTCTCTATGAGAAGAGTTCAAAAACAGGCGGACAGTTAAATCTGGCGGCGGTTCCCCCGATGAAACAGGAACTCACCAAGTGGGTTCGATATCTTAATACCCAGGTTGAAAAAGCCGATGCTGAAATTAAGCTCAATGTTGAAGTCACTGCCGAACTGGTCGAGGAAATCAAACCTGATGTTGCAATAGTGGCAGTCGGGAGCGAGGCATTCGTCCCCGATTTCCCCGGTATTAAAAATGAAAAAGTAGTGACCGCCCATGATATTCTTTCCGGGCGAGTAGCTATTCCTCTGGAAAACACCCTGCTGACCGGCAAACCCGGCATGCCGGAAGCTAATATATTTGTCCTTGGTGGAGGAATGGTGGGCTGTGAAACCGCCGATTTTTTGGCTACCAGGGGCGATAATCCCATCGTAGGCAGGGTTGCCGTCACTATCGTAACCAGCAAAAAAGAGGTTGGCCTGGATATGGTACCGGAAATCAGAACACTTTTAATGCAGAGACTCTGGGAAAAGGGTGTTACTATCTCAAATTCCTCTATCGTGAAAGAGATCCTCGATGATGGCGTCCTGATCGAAAAGGATGGCAAGGAAGAAGCCATCCACGGAGCGGATATGATTATTCTGGCTCGTGGCGTACAATCGGTTGACAAACTAAGCCAAAAGATTAAAGATAAGGTTGCCGAAGTTCACGTAATCGGCGATGCCAGGGAGCCGCGTGAGGCGCTGGAAGCTATTGCCGATGGAAACAAGGCAGGAAGGGAAATCTGAATTACCACTTAAGGAGGCGAAATGATCTCAATCTTAGAGTTTCAAAATCGATCTTTGCATGGCCCGGTTATGAAAGCCGACGAATTTGACCTTGAGTTCTCAATGAAGCTGCGGGAACTCGTTGCCAAATATGAAATCAAGTACAATCCCGAAATGCTTGTAGTAGATGATGCCACGGCTGATGCGGTTTTTCATGCTGCAGTAGAGTTGCTGGCTGAAATTGGCCTCTATCATCTTGTGACAGAACGGGTGGTCAAATTCAGTGAGGAAGAGATTGAAACCATCGCCCGTGAATATCGAGAAAACCCCCGCAGTCATACTTTCGGGAAAGGAAAAGACGAAGTCAAAATTGAATATCGTACCGGTGCCGATACACGTCCCCCGACACTCTATACCGGGGCAGCAGGTGTAGCTGATGAAGAATGGTTCGGAGCTTTCATTCAATCATTTGCCCAGGAAGAAGCGGTAAAAGCGATGGGTATTTGCCCCGGACTTGCCAAGCTCGGTAATATCGAACCCAAGGCAGGTACTCCAACCGAGATATACGTTGCTCAATGGGAACAGAGACAAATCAAAGAAGCTCTGGAACGCAGTGGCAGACCGGATATGCATTGCGGGCTTTTAGCTACGGTTAGCACTGTGGGCGGGACGATGGCGATGATCGGGCCTGGTTTACGTGAAGCGCATAATACCCACATCGGGGTACATATTCTTCCCGAACAGAAAATTGACTGGGAACGTCTGTTATTAGCTCAATTTTGCCAGGATAGAGGAATTGTTCCCTGGCAAAGTTCAATGTCGATGATTGGCGGACTTTGCCGGGATGCCG
>CAZJQZ010000055.1:0-14560 GCA_964548045.1 uncultured Dehalococcoidia bacterium
TATTATCGGGATTGGCTTGAACGTGAATACACCTCAAGAATCATTCCCTTTAGAAATCGAAGGGACCGCCACTTCCCTGAAGGAGGCGGGTGGGAAATACATCCCGCGTGTGAGACTTATCCAGCACATCCTCACCGAACTCGAAGCTCTCTACGATGATTTCAGAGAATCCGGATTTGAACCTCTCCGGGAGCAATGGAAGAGGCTCAGCAACACCATCGGAGCGGAGGTGACCATCAGCTCGGCCACAGGGCAGCTGGCAGGCCGGGCGGTAGATATAGATTTGGACGGAGCGCTCATATTGCAGAAAGAAGACGGTGCTCAGAAAAGGATCATCGCCGGGGATGTTTCCTTGAGGAAATCGGCTTGAGATTCTGGAGTTCGGTAGCTTGAGATAGCGCAAATGAAAAGCGGAAGTCTAACTTCCGAACTCCAGGGGATAAAAATGGAAAACGTAGAAAACCTGCTGCAATTCGATCGGGAACACATCTGGCATCCGTACACATCAATGATCGATCCGCTCCCGACTTATTCGGTCGTCCGAGCTCAGGGAGTGCGGTTGACGCTGGCAAACGGGCACGAGTTGATTGATGGCATGTCATCCTGGTGGGCCGCCATTCACGGGTACAATCACCCGGTGTTGAATGAAGCCGCCAGGAATCAAATTGAAAGCATGGCCCATGTGATGTTTGGCGGCATCACGCATCGTCCGGCAGTTGAACTTGCTTCATTACTGATCAAACTGACTCCGGAACCACTGCAAAAAGTATTCTTCAGCGATTCCGGCTCAGTGAGCGTTGAGGTGGCCATCAAAATGGCTATTCAATATTGGCACGAGATGGGAAAACCGGAAAAGCATAAACTGCTGACGATTCATTCCGGCTACCACGGCGATACCTTTGGAGCTATGGCCGTTTGCGATCCTGTAACCGGAATGCATGAGATGTTCACCGGCATTCTTCAGCAGCACTACTTCGCAGAAGCGCCTCGCTGCAAGTATGAAGATACATGGGATGATGAGTATATCCGGGATTTTGAAAATTTGATCGAGACTCATTGCGAGGAACTGGCAGCGGTCATTTTAGAGCCGATCGTGCAAGGCACCGGGGGCATGCGTTTCTATTCTCCCGAATATCTGCGCCGGGTTAAAAAACTGTGTGACGAGTTCGATGTGTTGCTCATTCTCGATGAGATCGCTACCGGATTCGGGCGTACCGGCACGATGTTTGCCTGTGAACACTCTCAGGTTGTCCCCGATATCATGTGTGTGGGCAAAGCGCTTACGGGCGGATATATGAGTCTGGCAGCCACGCTCACAACTCAAAAAGTCAGTGATGGCATTTCGGCGGGGGGCAATGGAGCGCTCATGCATGGCCCCACTTTTATGGCAAATCCGCTGGCCTGTTCAATTGCGGTTGCCAGTATTAAGTTGCTGCTGTCTACTCGTTGGCAAAATCGAATTCAAAGGATCGAAAAACAGCTAAAAGAAGATTTGAGCTCGTGTGCCCGATATCCGCAGGTTGCTGATGTTCGGGTGCTGGGGGCCATCGGTGTGGTTGAAATGGTCGAACCGTTGAACATGGCTACTATCCAGAAAAGGTTCGTGGAGAAAGGTGTTTGGATCAGACCCTTCGGGAAATTGATTTATACTATGCCGCCTTTCATTATTGAGGAACAGGACTTGGCCCGGATCACCAAAGCGATTGTCGAAGTAATTGATGAAGAGGGCCAGGTGAAATGAAACCGCCCGCCAACAAATTCACCTTCATCGAAAAGGAACTCGAAGAACGCAAATCCCGGCACCATTTGCGCTACTTGCGAACGGTCGTGCCGCATTCCGGAGTGGAGGTCACTGTCAACGGTCGCCCCATGCTCAACTTTTCTTCCAACGATTACCTGGGCCTTTCCGGGCATCCTCAATTGAAGCAACGGGCAATCGAATTCATGGAACGCTATGGGGCCGGCTCTACTGCCTCTCGACTCATTTGCGGAACGTATGAATGTTTCGATCAGGTGGAACAGAAGCTGGCAGACCTGAAAGGAACGGAATCTGCTTTATTACTCAGTTCAGGATTTCAAGCCAACGTGTCTATTCTACCGGCGCTGACGGATCGGCATTCCCTGATCCTCTCGGATCGCTTAAATCACCGTAGCCTGGTCGAAGGTGCTCTGCTTTCCCGCTGCCAGGTGGTTCGTTTTCGACACAATGATCTGGACCATTTGAGACAATTGCTGGAAGAAAACCAGGAAAAGAATCACTCCCGAACTTTGATCGTCACTGAGTCGGTTTTCAGCGTTGATGGGGATCGGAGTGATATCGATGCTTTGGTAGAACTGGCTGAGGAATTCCAGGCATTATTGATCATCGATGAGGCTCACGCTACCGGGGTTTTGGGAACGAGGGGAATGGGACTGACCTGCGGCAAGAATGTGGATTTGACCATCGGCACATCCGGCAAGGCACTGGGTTCTTTTGGTTCCTATATCACTTGCTCAAAGGCGATGCGTGATTATTTTATCAATTGCTGTGCCGGGTTCATTTACACCACCGCACTCCCACCTTCCGTGGTTGGCGCTATTGATGCAGCGCTGGATATCATTCCGGCAATGGAAGTTGAACGTCAGGAATTGCAACGCGGGGCAGAGTTCGTACGAACATCGCTTCAGGAGCTGGGATGGAACACCGGAAATTCGAGTACCCAGATAATCCCGGTAATTGTGAGGGAAGAGAAAGGAACGCTTGAACTTTCGAAATGGCTGGAGGAACAGGGAATTCTGGCTGTCGGTATTCGTCCGCCAACGGTGGAAAAGGGGCAGGCCCGAATCCGGCTGGCGCTATCTGCATCACATACGCAGGAGCATTTAGAAAAACTGATCGATGTTTTCCGAAGGTGGACCGGATAGAAATGATACCAACCGAATTCCCACCAAAGCTGTTTGTCGCCGGCACGGATACAGGGGTAGGCAAGACGGTCGTATCGGCCATCCTTGTTGCAGGATTAAAAGGCAAATACTGGAAGCCTGTTCAGAGCGGGCTTGAGGAAATGACTGATACCGATTGGATTCGTGCAGCGACCGAACTTCTGGATAATCATTTCTATCCGGAAACCTACCGGCTGCAACGGCCTCTTTCACCACACGCATCCGCGGCAGCAGAAAACATTCACATAGAACTGGAATCATTCCAGCTACCGAAAACCAACGATCCTCTCATCGTGGAAGGTGCAGGCGGGATCATGGTGCCACTGAACAAAAAGCACCTCATGCTGGATCTGATGAAAAAGCTGAACATTCCGATTCTGCTGGTAGCCCGAACCGAACTGGGAACGATCAATCACACTCTGCTTTCGTTAGAGCAATTGCGAAGGCATGGGCTTGAGATATTTGGCGTGATTCTGAATGGGCCCAAAAATCCGGGCAACCGGAAAGCGATTGAACATTTTGGAAAGGTTAAGGTTTTGGCCGAAATTGAGCCGATGGATGCCATTAATTCAGAAACCCTGAAGCATGCCTTTCTGGAGTTCGGTAGCTTGAGCTACTGCAAATAAAAGCGGAAGTCTAACTTGCGAATTCCAAAGGAGGGAAATGGACCGAAAAACACTATTCACGTTAGCTGAGGACATCATCAGCGGCAATACTCCCGATATCAATGTGTACGAGGAACTCGCCAATATTCCTGATCGAGATGCCCTTATGCTCCTGCCGGGCGCGGATATGATCCGGGATTTTCACTTCGGGCGGGAAATACACTTCTGCTGCATCTGCAATGGCAAATCCGGCAGATGCTCTGAAGATTGCAATTTCTGTTCTCAATCCACGCATGCCAAAACCGATGCTCCGATTTATCCGCTTTTGGACAAAACACAGTTAAAGGAAGGTGGCCTTCGTGCTGCGCCAACCCCGATCAATCGATACTCCATTGTAACCAGTGGAAAAGGCCTCCCCAAAATCGAGGTCGAAGCCATTGCCGAGGCCCTTTCAGAATTGAACCGGAGCCAAATCAGCACTTGCGCTTCTCTCGGCATCTTGAATTCTGATGATTTTCAAATCCTGAAAAAAGCTGGCGTGAGCCGGTATCACCACAATCTGGAAACTGCCGAAAGTCATTTCCCGCAAATGTGTACGACGCATACGTATCAGGAACGAGTCGATACCATACTGGCGGCAAAGGAAGCGGGTCTGTCAGTTTGTGCAGGGGGAGTCTTCGGTATTGGTGAAACCGATGATCAGGTTTTAGAACTGGCGCTGGCGCTTAAGGAACTGGATGTCGATGCGATTCCACTTAATTTCCTGGTTCCTATCGAAGGGACGCAGGCTGAAAACCACGATGAACTCACACCGATGAGGTGTCTCAAGATCATTTCTATTTTCCGCTACGTGCTGCCGAAAAAGGAAATCCTTGTTTGCGGAGGCAGGGAAGCCAATCTGAAAGAGCTTCACCTACTGATCTTCCATGCCGGTGCCAGCGGCATGATGACTGGTGATTATCTGACCACCACAGGCCGAACCCTGCAAAAAGACCTGGAACTGATCGAAATGCTGGGATTCGTTCCTAAAAAGAAAGCGTAAAATTATGACTGTTCGATACCGGCATTTGTGTTATACTGTTGTTTGGTGTAAGCTGGCTAACGAGAGGAGTCAAGAGATAAGATGGAAATCACATGGCTGGGACATTCCTGTTTTAAACTAAAATCCAAGAACGGCACAGTCATTACCGATCCCTTTGATGATAGCACTGGCTATCAACTAGGAAAGGTGTCTGCCAACATCGTTACCGTAAGCCACGATCATCCAGGGCATAATTTCGCCAGCGGTGTTGATGGCGAACCTAAAGTAATCACCGGGCCCGGGGAGTACGAGATTGGCGGGATTTTTGTCTATGGAGTCAGAACCTTTCACGATAGCAAGAAAGGCGAGGAAAGAGGCAAAAACACATCTTATTTAATTGAGATAGATGACGTCAAAATATGCCATCTCGGAGATTTGGGGCATGTTCCTACAACAACCCAACTCGACGAAATAAGTGATATTGATGTTCTGCTCATCCCGGTCGGGGGTAATTCTACTATAGATGCTTCCGTTGCCATGGAAGTAGTTAACATAATGACCCCCACCTTCGTGATTCCCATGCATTACAAAACCGATTCCGAGGCCAGGGAGTTGGAGTTGCCGGACAAATTCCTCAAAGAGATAGGGGTTAAAGAAATTATCCTTGTGCCCAAGCTGAACGTCACCAAATCCGCCATGCCGATTGATATGCAGACTGTGGTGATGGACTACAGGCAATAGTTAGCCGCTTCCTCGCCGGCAACGAACCCGGTCGAAAAGGCAGCCTGCAGATTGTATCCCCCGGTATCGGCATCGATATCCATTACTTCACCGCAAAAATAAAGGCCGTCTATCAATCGCGAAGCCATAGTGCGCGGGTCGATTTCCTTCAGCGAGACTCCTCCGGCAGTGACCATCGCAGAGCTTAAAGGTAATGGTTTGTCAATGTTGAAACGCAGTGACTTCAATAGACCTGTCAGGTGCTTCCTTTCTTCAGCGTCAATCTGACTGCCGCACTTATCTGCAGGGATGCCGCTCATCCCGATGAACGGCTCAATCATTTTTTGCGGCAGCAGTCCCGTCAACAACCGTCGATAACCTCGCTTGCCGTGCTTGTCAAAATCCCTTTGCAGCCGCAGTTCCAGTTGCTTCTCGCTCAAGCCAGGTTTGAGATCAATGGAAACGCTCACCGGGCCTTTTTTGAGAGCATCAACAACGGCCAGACTCATCTGCAGGACAACAGGCCCGCCGATGCCGAAGTGCGTCAGCATCATTTCACCCATGCGACTTTCGATGACTGGTTTTCTTGCCCGCTGGCGGGAAGTGCCGCGTCCGCAATCGATTTTCACAACGGGCATTGATTTGAGCTGGTCCGCCCGGCACTGATAAGCAGTCAGGCGCACATTGCGCAGACTGACCCCCTGCATGCTCCGGGCTATCTCAACTTCCCGCACAACCAGCGGGACCAGCGCGGGCCGCAATGGAACAATGGTATGCCCGAGTTCTGCGGCAATCCTATACCCGTCACCCGTCGAACCGGTGGCAGGGAAAGAAGACCCGCCGGCAGCCAGGATTACCGCTATTGCAGGGAATACCCCCTTTTCGGTATATACCTTCTCTATTTTCCCATCGTGAATCTGTGCTCCGGTCACCCGGATTCGATGTGCCTGCACTCCATGATCTGCCATGTAATGCTCCAGAGCACTGACCACATCCGCGGCGTTATCGGAGATGGGGAATATGCGGCCTCCCCGTTCGATTTTGGTTTCAACACCATATCGGGAAAAAAATGCCAGCAGATCATCCCGGAAGAATCGGTTGAAGGCGCTGTAGAGAAAACGTCCGTTGGGCCCGTACATCTCAATGAATTCATCCAAATCCCGGCTACTGGTCAGATTGCAGCGAGTCTTACCGCTGATGAGAATCTTCTTGCCGGGACGTTCCATCTTTTCCAGAAGGATCACGTTAGCGCCGGACTCGGCTGCCCGCCCCGCGGCTACCATGCCGCTGGCTCCACCGCCAATGACTATGATGTTTTTGCCTTCCATCGTGGTCTATTATAGCGGTGATTGGTGTTTCGGGAAACAAAACGGCGGAACACATTTACTGAGTTCAGTTTATATTGACAATGGATTTGTACTGTGCGAACATTGACTTAAAACAGGCAAGGAGGCACTGGCAATCGCCAACGTACTTGTTATCACCGATACAATATCGTCCATCCCTCCAGAGTTAGCTGAACAGCACGGGATTTCCATAGTCCCCGGCGGCAACATTGTGGCGGGAGATAAAACCTATGCTGATGGGGATACCATCAGCAATGATGATGCCTACGAGTTGATCGATAAAGACCCGGATAATTTTCATGCTGCGGCAATAACACCGGGCCAGTTTCTGGAATACTATCGCAAATTCCATAATCCCGGCCAGGATATCCTGCATATCACCGTCTCCTCTGCCTTTACTGCCGCTTTTCAGTCAGCCAATCTGGCAGCGGAAAGCTTCCGGGAAGAATCCCCTCAAACCACTATTCGAATAGTTGATTCAAAAACCGCCGCCGGTGCTCAGGGATTGCTTGTCCTGGCGGCTGCCAGGGCTTTGGAGAACGGGATGTCACTGGACGAAACGGTAAATTTTTTGGAGCAGACCCGCCCGAAGACAGCCGGCTATATGTTACTGGATACACTGCGATATGTTTATCGAACGGGACGGATGTCTAAAACGGCTGCCAGGATCGTTTCGCTACTCAATATAAGGCCCATAAATCGAATGACCGATGAAGGTACTATGGACATGGTGGGCAAGGTGAGGAAACGCTCGGACGGTTTCAAAAAGCTCATAGAAATGATCAAAGCGGAAGCGGAAACCGAAGAGCTCCATTTCCTGCTATCGCATGCCAATGCTCCTGAGGTGGCACAAGCTTTCTCCGAGCAACTCCAGAGCGAATTCAAGTGCCTGAGCCTTACCACCAGCGTATACAGCCCGATGATGGGATACGCTGTCGGGCAGGGAGCGATCTTCGTTGGTTTTCAGCCCCAACTGGATTTGTAAACTATGCCAGCCACAGCCCAATTGCAGGGAATCGAACGCTTTCGTCAGCTAAACCAGTCCTTTCCCCAGACCAGCCAGATACTCAATCATAAGCAACAGGGCAAAAAAGTATTCGGCTGGCTTTGCACTTATGCGCCCGAGGAAATCCTCCACGCTGCCGGCATTCTCCCTATCAGGATAATCGGCTACTCAAACGAAGCAAATACTGATGATGGTACCGCACTCCTTTATATCAACAATTGCTCTTTCTCACGCAGTTGCCTTCAGCTCGGGCTGGAAGGCCAGTACGATTTTCTCGATGGCGTAGTCGGCGGTTCCACTTGCGATGGGGCCAGGCGCCTTTTCGATATCTGGCGGCAATACATCGAAACACCTTTCCATCACGTAATGACCGTTCCCCGCAAATACACCGAAAGGGCCCACCAGCTTTATTTTCATGAGACGCTCCAGTTAAAGCAGCACCTCGAAGAATACCTGGGATTCACCATCAGCGAAGAGGCAATCAGGGAATCGGTTTTACTTTACAACCAGTCGCGTCAATTGCTAAAGCGGCTTTACGAACTGCGCAAACGAGATGAACCGCCTATCACCGGGGCGGAAACGATGGAGATTCTCAATGCTGCCTACCGTATGCCCAAGGAGATTTTCAACCGGTGGCTTGAAGAATTACTCGAAGAGCTTGAATCGTCGGATCGCGCTTTCAGCGGCCGGGCCAGGGTGATGATCAACGGGAGCGTGCTGACCAACCCGGAGTTTATCAAATCGATCGAAGATCAGGGAGCGCTGGTGGTCACCGATGAACTTTGCACCAGTACCCGGTACTGGGGCGATGAAATAATACTGGATGACGGGAGACCGATTCTGGAAGCGATCTCCCGGCGTTACCTGAACAATTTTCCCTGTGCCCGAATGTACCCTTCAGATCCCCGCTTCGAGCGCATAATCGATTTTGCCCATGAATACCAGGTGGACGGTGTTATCAGCCAGATAGTCAGATTTTGTGTTCCCTATTCACATGATCTGCCACTGCTCACCGAGAAACTGCAGGAACAGGGAATACCGACCCTTGCGTTGGATGTCGAGTACGGTTCGTCCGGCTCGGGACAGGTTGCCACCAGGGTTCAGGCATTCCTCGAAATGCTGGAGGCCGGCAGGAAATGAGAATCGAGCCTGCGGAGAAGAACAAACTTAAATCGATCGTCCGGGGATCGCGGCGGTTTGCCCGGCTTACGCAAAAAGCCTTCCCGGAGCGTAAGAGCGATGCGCTATATTACCAGATGCTGGAAAAGTATTACGAGCGATTGATGAGCGCTCACGATGATGGCAAGATAATCGCTGCCCACACAGTGTTCTTCCCGGCGGAAGTTCTCTACGCTATGGATGTGGTTCCAATGCACACCGAGGCAACCACCTGGATGATCACTCTCTTCACCGGGGAAAGCTCGGATATTATCACTGCGGGCAACCAGTTGGGACTGGCTTCCGAAATATGCACTCCGCATCGCGGACTGGCTGGAGCTTTCGCTCTGGGAACCATCCCCAGCCCGGATGTGATGCTCTGGTCAAACATGGTCTGTGACAACACCGCCAAGAGCGGCGAACTTATTACCAAGATGACCGGCGTCCCCGGGTTTTTCCTCGATCGGCCTTTCAAGCAGAGCGATGAAGAGGTGAAATATCTGACTGAAGAACTGGGCGACATGGTTGCTTTTCTGGAGGAGCATTCGGGGAAAAAGATGGACTGGGACCGGTTCTCTGAGATCATCGTTCGGATGGACCGGCAAATCAAACTTATCCGAGAGATCAATGAACTGAGGAAAGCTGTCCCTACGCCATTCTCTCCGCAGGGATTTATGCAGCTTCTCACCGCCGACTATCTTTTCCCCGGTCAGCCGGAGGCCATCGAATACCTGGAAACGTTACGAGACGAAATGGCGGAAATGGTCAAATCCGGGATCGGCGCAGTTCCTGAAGAGCGCTTCCGGCTGATGAGCTTCTTCCTGCCTCCGATGTATTTGACCGGCTTTCTGGAGAAGATTTCGCACGAACACGGAGCGGTGAGTGTCACCGAACCTTTTTTTACCTTTTGGGATGAGGGACAACTTGATCCATCGAAACCTCTGGAGAGCGTGGCCCGAAAATCCTACATGATCCCGGAGATGCGGATGTACGGGCCGCTGGATGACCGGGCTCTGAACAGCATTAAAAACTGTGCTGAAGAGTATCAGATCGACGGAGCGATCTACTATGCCGATGTAGGCTGCCGGCATGCCTGTGCCACCATCAAGATATTCAAGGATTTGTTGAATGAAATCGATGTGCCGGTAATGACTGTTGACTGTGATGTAGTCGATCCCACCATCACCTCGGAAGAGGAGTTCAGAGAGAAACTTGAGCAGTTCTTTGAACTGCTGGATGCTTCAGGGAAAACGGCATCGAAAACCGGTCCCATGAAGGAATTGATTACAGCGGGTATAGATATTGGAAGTTTGACCACCAAGGCGGTAATTATCAAGAACGGCGATACCCTGGCACAAAGCATGATTGACTCGGGTGACGATAACGAAGAGAGCGCCAGGGCTGCCATTGAAAAGGCTTTTAGCAGTACCGAGCTGAGTTTTGATAACGGACTGCCGATCGTTTCCACCGGCACCGGGGGAAAGTCCGTTACTTTCGGCACAGGACAACAGGCCATCAATACCTGTCTGGCACGGGGAGTTCATCACCTGTTCCCTTCGGTTCGAACTGTAATCAACCTGGGGGCCGAAACAAGCGCCGTACTCAAGCTCGATGCCAAAGGCAGATTGCTTGCCTGGGAAAATCAGGACAAGTGCGCCTCCGGCAGCGGGGTTTTCCTGCAGCAAATGTCCCGGCTGATGGGGATGCCTCCGGAGGAAATGTCCGAACTTTCCTTCCAGTCAACATCTCCGGCGGAAATTTCCAACACTTGCGCCGTTTTTGCCGAATCAGAGGTGATTTCTCATGTGCATCGCGTACCGCCGACACCTATGCCTGATATCGCTGCCGGCATCTATGCTTCGATGGTGGGACGTATCATGGCGATGTGCAAGCGGATCGGTATCGAGAAAGATGTTGCTGTAGTTGGTGGTGTTGCCATGAGCAAGGGATTGATCCGCGTGCTCGAAGAAGCGCTGGGATTTGAGCTCCTGGTTCCCGAGACGCCTCAGACAGTAGCGGCTCTGGGGGCGGCAATTATTGCCAGAGAGAATGCAGAGGAAGGTCTCATCTGATAAATTGCACGTTGCGACAAGGACTGAGAGATTCCCGATCGGGGTCGGGAATGACATAAGAAAAAGGATTGCTAACAAAATGATCGTTGCCGGAATTGATATCGGATCGAGAGCAGCCAAAGGGGTGCTGATGAGAGATAACGAGATTATCTCCTCAGTTATTCGCGATACCCTGGCCGAGAGCGTGCGCACATCCGAAGCAACCATGTCCGAACTTTTAGAGGGAACGGGCATATCGAGATATGATATCGATTACATCGTCGCCACCGGCTATGGCCGGGTGCTGGTTCCCTTCGCTCACGAAAACGTATCAGAGATAAGCTGCCACGCCAGGGGAATCAACTGGTACTTTCCTTCAGTGAGAACCATCCTCGATATGGGCGGGCAGGATAACAAAGCTATCAGTTGTGACGGACAGGGCCGGGTGACTAATTTTGTCATGAACGATAAGTGCGCCGGCGGGACAGGACGATTTCTGGAGATGATCGCCGAGGTTCTGGGCGTTTCCCTTTCGGAAGCCGGGGAACTTTCACTTCAGGCAAAAGACTCTGTCCCTTTCAACACGGTATGTGCTGTGTTTGCCAAATCTGATGCTATTGCCTACCGTCGGCAGGGAGTGGAAACAGACAAGATTCTCTCCGGACTTAACAATGCCATCTCGCAGCGTAGCGTGAATCTCTTAAAACGAGTGGGCATTAAATCCGATTTCAGCATCACCGGAGGCATTTCTAAAAATAAGGGGCTGGTAGCCAAGTTTGCTGAGAAACTTGGAATTGAGCCTTTGCTTTGCGACGATCCCCAGTTAGTTGGTGCACTGGGATCTGCCCTGTTTGCTGCGGAAAGGCTCCGGGGCGGGAAGGTTGAAGAGGCTAAAGCACAGTATGGTTACTCCGATGGCACAGGCGATTATTTTATCACTATTGATGCCACGAGATGTGATGGTTGCGGGAAGTGTGTGATTGCCTGCCCGGAAAACATATTGACCGTTTTCGGGGAGGATGGCTCACGCCCCAGAGCCGGAGTACGGGAAGAAGTCAGAAAGAAGCTGGCTTATTTGTGCCCGGGGATTGCCACTTGTTCCCGGAACGAAACCGATTGCCATCGGGCCTGCCCGCAGGATGCCATTAGTCATTCGTGGTAGCCGTGAAGGGGGCAATTATTACTCTTTATCTTCGTCCCCGAAATCCCTGTCGAGAATTTCGCGGAATGCCTCGGGCGGTTGCTCCCTGACCTTATTTGCTGAATTGTAACCGGGAAGCTCATGCACAGATTTCAACTCACCCGTTTCCGAGTCAATGATCATCGCAGCCTCATCCAGTACCGGCTCCTCGACATATATAGGCGCTTTGAACCGCAGGGCAATAGCCATGCAGTCGCTCGGCCGGGAATCGATTCGCAGTTCCTGCCCGGCCCGATTGAGGACCATGATCCCATAAAACACCTCTTCACGGAGTTCGGTCACGAGTACCTGCTTCACAGATGCTCCCAGACTTTCGATGACGGACTTGGCCAGGTCGTGCGTAAGCGGCCGGGGCACCTCCACGTTTTCCAGTTTTAAAGCTATGGCGTTTGCCTCGGCGGCACCCACCCAGAGAGGAAGGTACCGTTCCCCTTCATCTTCCTTCAGCAATACCACGCGGGAATCATTAATGGTATTCACCATGATATTCTCGATCTTCATCTCGATCATTTTCTTAAACCAACCCGTTCACGTCAAATGCGAATTGGCTCCACCCTAACACATACCTTTAACCCACGTCAACCCGCTTGCACGCTTCATCGTAACATCCTATAATCCCCATAAAGAGCCATGTCAAATCAGAACAACTCTCAGGATGAACTGACCCTGGTTCGCCGGGCCAAATCAGGTGATAAGGAAGCCTTCGGACATCTCATGGAAATGCATGCCATCCGGGCCTACCGTATCGCTTATTCCATCATTCCCAATCATCAGGAAGCCGAGGATGCGGTGCAGGAAGCTTGCGTCACCGCATTCAAATCCATCAGGAAGATCGAAAAGGAAGAATCTTTTAGCTCGTGGTTTGGCCGGATCGTGACCAGCCGGGCCTATGATATCGGCCGCAAAAAACAGCGGGGACAGAAGACCGTGGAAAAGGAAACCACGGCACTCAAAATGGAAATAACCAGTACTTCAGCTAACCCGGCAAATGGAAAAACCGAACTCAAACTCGATCTTCAGGCGGCGATAGCCGAATTGCCGGAACTGCATCGCCTGGCCATCATGCTGCGGTATTCGGAGGATGCTTCCACGGACCAGATTGCCAGAGTTCTCAATCGTCCGGCAGGAACAATAAGAAGGATTCTGAGCGAATCATACCGGATGTTACGTCTTTATTTAGAGAAGGATGAAACCGATGAAGTGCAGTGAAGCACGGGAAAGGATGCTGGAATACCTCGATGGTTTGCTGAAAGGCGAGGACCTTCGAGAGCTTGAAGCACATCTGGAGCAATGCGGGGAATGTCGATTGGAACTGCAGAGCGTGCAGTCGCTGGATGCTCGATTGAAGCAGGAAGTTCCCGCACTCTGGGAGAGCATCGAGCCTTCTCCGGCCTTTCTCAATCGCTTGAAGAATATGGAACTGGAACCGGAGAAGGCTTCAATCTGGAGCTTCTTTGATCCATGTCTGGTGCTTTTCCAGAATCATCGACCGGCAATGGCAGCCGGATTGACTGTTCTGATCGCTATTGTTCTGGCTCTTACCATCGTTCCCGGGATAATCAATGAAGGTGATGACGGTGAAACGAGCATGGTTGCGGAGGCTCCTCCACCAGCCGCATCGGACGAGGAATTTCAAGATGAGGGAATGATATCCAAAGGTTTAGGCGAACGTTCAGCAGAACCGGAAACGGAAGCGTCGGTTCTTGCCGCAGGGGCGGAAGGCGATAATGGCAATGAATACACTTTTGGAGGGGAAAACGACGTAGTATCACAAACAACAACGCCGGCATCGGAACACTGGCCCACACCGTGCCCAACGGCTGTACCATCCTCTGCCGTGCCTCCGACGACAACGGGCAGCATGACAGGATGGAATTATGGAACATGTGTGAGTGTGTCGGATACAATCGCTCTGGCTGAAGAGAATGATTACGAAGGCCGGTACCAGGCAATCCGGATCGCTCTTGATAATGAAGCTGTTCACAATACTCTTGAGCCGGATATCAGCTATTGCGCAATTGTGTTTAGTGGTGTCATGGAATTCAACGATTACGTTTGCAGCGGCTCTACAGTTGGCATTGCTGTGGGTGAAACCGAGCCTGTTACACCGGTACTCTATGCTTGTGTCAATTCATCCAGCCAGATGGTGACGCAGATCATGGTTGTCTCTGAATAGGAAGCTTCCGTGAAGACGGAATGCCACTGGATATTATTCGTTGCTCCAGCAGTTATTTATTGGGTGTTCATCCTTGCATATTAAGAGAAACGAAATCAGCGTTGCGCTCGAAGTGGTCTCTCAAAGTCGTATAGAGTGGTTTGTAAAGGCTATAGAGTTCACCATAAGCTTTGGCAACGGAAGGATCGGGCAGTTTTGAATCCTTGGTTGAGATAAGTGCATTGCATGCTTGTTCAACTGAATCGTAGAAACCAGCTGTGATAGTAGCCAGAATCGCTGCTCCGTAGGCAGGGCCTTCATCAACTCCTATTCTGGCTACTCCAATCCCGAAAATATCGGCAGTCAATTGTTGCC
>CAZJQZ010000056.1:0-14250 GCA_964548045.1 uncultured Dehalococcoidia bacterium
AAAAAGGGCAGTCGCGATGGACTGCCCTTACAACCTGTCACCTGAAAGCTGCCGACTACTTACAAACCGGCTTCTTTCCTGAGGATATCAGCCTTATCCGTTTTTTCCCACGGCAGGTCTACGTCAGTTCGCCCGAAGTGCCCGTATGCTGCGGTCTGCTTATAGATAGGGCGGCGCAAATTGAGGTGCTCGATAATAGCGCCGGGACGGAAATCGAAGTGCTTGTCTATCAGTTGGTGAATCAATTCCTCATCCACTTTAGCAGTGCCAAAGGTTTCAGGTGAAACCGAAAGCGGGTGGGCCACCCCGATAGAATAAGCCACCTGCAATTCAAGACGATCTGCCAGCCCGGCTGCCACTATGTTTTTAGCTACGTATCTGGCCATGTAGCAAGCAGTTCGGTCTACCTTCGTCGGATCCTTACCGGAGAAGCACCCGCCACCGTGTCTGCCGATTCCACCATAAGTATCAACAATGATCTTGCGACCGGTGAGGCCGCAATCGCCCATCGGGCCTCCGGTGACAAATCTGCCGGTAGCATTGATGAAGTATTTGGTATCATTATCCAGAAGCTCGGCCGGCATCACCGGTTTTATAACATTCTCAAGTATTCTGCTCCTCAGGGTTTCGAGTTTAATGACAGAATCATGCTGAGATGCAATAACCACAGCCTGGACTCTCTTCGGTTTGCCGTACTCGTATTCCACGGTAACCTGTGATTTGCCATCGGGCCTGAGACAGGGTAGTGACTTATCTCTCCTCACTTTAGTAAGTTGCCGGGTAAGTTTGTGGGCCAAAGCAATCGGCATGGGCATCAGTTCTGGGGTTTCATTACAGGCAAATCCCACCATCATTCCCTGGTCTCCAGCCCCCAGCATATCCTTTTCGCTCTCCTGTTCTTTTGCCTTGACCTCCCATGACTTGTTC
Organism: uncultured Dehalococcoidia bacterium; assembly: GCA_964548045.1. Lineage (GTDB taxonomy): Bacteria > Chloroflexota > Dehalococcoidia > SZUA-161 > SpSt-899 > JBGLNL01. The sequence goes on from CAZJQZ010000056.1 coordinate 928, forward strand.
ACTCCCATAGCTATATCAGAAGACTGTTCTTTCACAGAAGTGATAACGCCACAGGTTTCATAGTCAAATCCGTATTTTGCCCGAGTATAACCAACTTCCTTGACAGTGTCGCGAACAATGGTAGGAATATCCACATAACAGCTCGTAGTGATTTCACCCATTACTACAACTAAACCGGTATTTACCATTGTCTCACAGGCCACCCTGCCCATAGGGTCCTCAGCCATAATGGCATCCAGCACCGCGTCGGAAATCATGTCACAGAGCTTATCCGGATGGCCTTCGGTAACTGACTCAGAAGTCATCAGGGCTGATTTCATGTTCATAAACGTCAAACTCATCTGTTTTTGTTTCCTCCTTGCAAATCTATTACGTATTTGAAAAACCCTTACTCTTCTAGGTTACCGCAAGTATCAATGCCGGGTCAAGGAAACTTCCCGGAAACCCAATCAATTGGTTAAACTGTTTGTAAGTCTATTCATCTTCCTCATCTCTGTGATTAGATTTAATGAGATAGATGATTAGAGACAACATAGCAATACCAACAAATACTGCTAAAAGGATTTCAATCACATTTACCCCCCAAATGCCGCAACCTACAAATCACCAATGATTGATCAAACTGTATTTAGTGGCTGGATGTGCTATTACATTATACACCCTGTTTTCAAAACAAAATGGCGTTCACTATTCTTGGTTCTGCTCAATTGTGGTCGAAGGGCCAAAAATGAATCCAAAATTACCTGCTACCCAAACCCGGCTATTTTTGACAACCGCAATTCGATATTCTAAACTGTTAGCGTATCAGTAAAATAGCGAAAAGGGGGGCATGCAACCACACGCTCCACATCGTAAACAACATCCGCACCGGATTCAACCAGGGCTTGGTTAACCGGTTCCTGATAGCCCTGATTCCACTTTGATAAATCCAGTTCTCTCGGAGGTATTTCACCAAAGACCACATTTAGTTCGCACGCTCATACAAATTCAATCCGGCGAAGGGATCAGCGGGATAAAGATGAGCAGTAAGTGTTCAGACGTCACCATGAAAGCAAAAGATTGATTTAAAAGGAGAGCACAATCATGAAAATTCTGGTTAGTGATAAATTAGGCGAAGAAGGACTTAAGCTGTTACAGGAAGAGGCCGGAATTGATGTGGACGTCAAAACCGGACTGAAACCGGAAGAGTTGAAAGCCATTATCGGCGAATACGATGCACTGGTAGTTCGCAGTGCCACGAAAGTAACTCCAGATATCCTCGATGCCGCCACCAATCTGAAGGTCATCGGGCGAGCCGGTATAGGGGTAGACAACATAGATGTACCCTCCGCTACCAAACACGGCATAGTAGTGATGAATACCCCCGGCGGCAATGTGGTGACTACCGCCGAACATGCCATCTCCATGATGATGGCGCTGAGCCGTAACATCCCTCAGGCAACGGCATCGCTGAAAGCCGGACGCTGGGACAAGAAGCTCTTGCAGGGGAAAGAGATTTTCAACAAAACACTCGGAGTCATAGGTTTCGGGAAGATCGGTTCGGTGGTGGCGCTTCGGGGGCGCGGCCTCAAAATGAGAGTGATCGTTCATGACCCGATCGTCAATCCCGAAAAGATCGAACGACGGGGATTTAAAAGCGTATCTATGGAAGAACTGTTGCAGACATCCGATTACATAACCATTCATGTTCCAAAAAACAAAAAGACCATCGGGCTTATCAACAAAGATGCCTTCGATCAGATGAAAGATGGGGTAATGGTCATCAATTGTGCGCGAGGTGGACTTATAAATGAGGCTGACCTGTGCGATGCGCTGCAATCCGGGAAGGTCGCCGGAGCAGCGCTGGACGTTTTTGAAACCGAACCACCCGGTGATTCCCCTTTGCTCAAACTGGATAATGTAATCGCTACTCCCCATTTAGGAGCTTCAACTGCCGAGGCGCAGGCCAAAGTTTCTATTGAAGTAGCCAAGCAGATCATCGCGTTCGCAAAAAATAATACTATAGTCAACTCAGTGAACACTCCTACGGTTACCGGGGAGACTATGGCAAAGCTGGGGCCATACCTCATCATGGCTGATCGGATGGGATGTCTGCTGGGACAGATCATCGATGGACAACTCCAGCGAATAGGGGTCGAGTATACCGGTGATTACCATGATATGGATATGGAACCGGTCACTACCGCCCTTTTAAATGGACTCCTAAGCCTGCTGGTTCCTGATGATGTCAATCCAGTCAACGCTCACGCTATTGCCCAGGAAATAGGGATAAGGATTACCGAAACATTCAGTTCCGAATCCGAGGATTATACGAATTTGATGACGGTAACTATAATTACGTCGAAAGGAATCACTACAGTCGCAGGCACAATTTTCGGTAAGAATTCTCCTCGAATAGTACGGGTCGATGATATCCCGCTGGAGATGGCACCAGATGGCCATTTCACTATCATACGCGAAGAAAATGTGCCCGGAACCTTTGGTATGATAGGGGGCATTCTTGGAGAAAATGCTATCAATATTGATCAGATGATTACCGGGCAAACGGAAAATATGAGCAGCGACGTTGTTTTCCTGAAAACAGAAGCCTCCTTACTCCCATCTGTTATCGAAAAATTGCGGGCTTTGTCAACCACTCAGTCAATTATTTCGCTGGAATTATGAATTTGTGAATTGAATAGAGACTGTGGAGGAATCAGAAGTAATGGCAGGCATAATGGAAAAGATAGCCAAATCGCTGATTGATGGTGAAGTGGAAACCGTCGGGAAACTGGTACAGGAGGCTCTGAATTCAGGAGCCTCGGCCGACGACGTAATGAATAAAGGGCTCTTCGGCGGAATGGACATGGTAAGTAAACTGTTCAAGTCACAGGATATGTTCATCCCGGAAGTGCTGCTCTCCGCGAAGGCAATGCACGCTGGACTGGATGTGCTGAAACCCGTCCTCACGGAATCGAGCAAATCAGGAGTTGGTACCGTGGTGGTAGCCACAGTGGAAGGCGACCTGCATGACATCGGCAAGAACCTGGCAGGCATGATGCTGGAAGGCGCCGGGTTCAATGTAATCAATCTGGGAATCGATAAGAAAACACAGGAGATAGTCGATGCGGTAAAAGAGCACACCCCCCAGATTCTGGGACTTTCCGCGCTGCTGACTACCACCATGCCCCGTATGCCCGAGGTTATCGATGCGCTCAAGGAAGCAGGACTCAGGGAACGAGTGAAAGTTCTTATCGGCGGGGCGCCGGTAAACCAGGAGTTCGCCGATGAGATTGGGGCCGATGCCTATGCGCCAAATGCCGGCATCGGGGCGGACAAGGCCAAAGAACTGATCAAAGTTTAGGAACCTCTGAACAAATAGCGATCCTTCTTAAGTGGAGGAGGCTGAGATAATAGTTTTCGTCACGAGGAGCCACGAGTAACATGAAGCAGCAATTCATCATTTCTGCAGTGGGGCCTAATATCACCGGGATTGTAGCACGCGTTTCCAAGGAAATCCATGCCTGCGGATGCAATTTTGAGGATTCCAGCATGACGGTGCTCGGGGACCATTTCTCATTGATGATCATGGTTACCGGCGAAGGTGATAACAGCTTAACCGAAATTACAGCTTCCTGCGAACGTCTCCGCGAGAAAGGTGATCTCAGTATCGCCCTTTTCGCCATCGGTTTGCCGGACGATTTCCCGACTCAACCTTCCAAGCCCAATTATGAATTGCGGGTCAAGGGGGTTGATAGGATGGGCATCGTTTATCGGACTTCGCAACTGCTGGCGGCCCGCAACATTAACATTGTGGATATGCACACCAGCCTCGATACTTCAGCCGGCGATAACCAGCCTGTCTTTACTATGAAAACCCGTATTGCCGTTCCTGAGGATGTCAGCAGAGAAATTTTGCGCCAGGACCTGGAATCGATTGCCGAGGATTTAAATGATGTAATTTCCCTAATCAGACTTTCATAACATGGAGTTAACTGTTTTTAGAATACAGCAATGGCAAAGATAACCATTCTTCCTTCGGGGGAGACGATTGAACTGGAGCCCGGCGAATCGGTGCGAGGCGGTCTGTACCGGATGGGCATTGAACTGGAGACACCGTGTAACGGCGAGGGGATCTGCGGCCAATGCGGGATCTGGGTAGAGAACCCCGGAAACGTGCCGGAAACACCACATGAGAAAATCACCTCCGAACAGGCCGCTAAAGGTCTCCGGCTGGCATGCCGGTTGATACCAGAGATAGACCTCGTAATCCACGTCCCTCCTGAGATTACCAACGACACCCGACGAATTCTGGCGGAAACAACTAACGAAGAGACATCAACTGATAATCACATTGAGCCGGGAGCCCGTGTTTTTCAAAAAGGTGGCATATATTGGATTCAACACTATGGTGAACCGGAACCAAAAAAACTGGACACGTGGAGATGGGGTTTCTCGCCCAAAGGACTGGCCATCGATCTGGGAACCACCACAGTAGTGGTTACGCTTGTTTCTCTTATCACCGGAACTGAACTTGCCACGGCATCAATTCTCAATCCCCAGATTCATTTCGGACACGACGTGATGACCCGAATCTACAAAGGTTCGACCCCCGAGGGGCTGGAGGAACTTGCCCGGTCAATTCGCAAAGGTGTTAATCGCCTGATCCATGACCTGTGCGCTGATTCCAGTTCAGACCCTATGGAAATCATCGATGTGGTCGTAGGCGGCAACACCACCATGCTCCAACTGGCGGCAAAGATCGATCCGGCGCCTCTGGGCAAGCTGCCATTCGCGACGGGAATCGATGGTGGCAAATGCTTTCCAGTTGAAGATTTTGGTCTTGAAGTGAACCCTGCCGCCCGTGTCTACGTACCACCGGTAGCCCATGCATTTGTGGGATCGGATGTGGGCGCCGGGCTGTTGATGTGCAGTGACTTTTTCGATGGAAAAGGAACAACGCTTTTCATTGATGCCGGAACCAACGGTGAACTGGGGATCAGTGCCAACGGCAAATGGGTTGTCACTTCCACCGCAGCAGGACCTGCTTTTGAAGGGATGGGTATATCTTGTGGCATGCGGGCCGGTGTGGGGACAGTCGAAGCAGTCTTCACCGCCAGTGATTCACTCCTGCTCGGTACAGTGGGGAACGCCCCTGCCAGGGGAATCTGCGGCAGCGGGATTATCGATCTGGTGGCTTGCCTGCTTCAATTCAAAGTGATAGAGAAATCCGGTCGAATGCGGCGACCTTCAAATATCAAAGGTATCCCGAAAAAAGTATCCGCCTGCATGAAAGAAATCGATGGGTTTGCCGCTTTCGAGTTGGCGGAAGGAGTCTATTTTACCCAGGAAGACGTACGCCAGGTACAACTGGCCAAAGGGGCCATCAGGGCTGCCATCGATCTTTTTCTGGCAGAAACAAATACATCTTCGGATTCCGTTCAAAGTGTTATCCTGGCCGGTGGTTTCGGCTATTCGCTTGAGCCAGATAACCTTGAAGCTATCGGGATGATCCCTCAGGGGATGTCAGAAAAGGTGCACTTCGCCGGGAACACCAGCAGACTTGGCTGCATCAGGCTTCTGGTGAACGCCTCGGAACGCCGATTCATCGAGGAAAAAATGAGCCGGGTAGAACACATTTCCCTTGCCGAGCGCCCGGAATTCATGGAGATGTACGTGGCAAACATGCGATTCCCGGAGCATTCAAACAATGCCTGACCGGCCAACCAGAGATGCCCCTCGGGTGGTTATTGCCTGCCGCTCAATAAGGCCCGAATTGGAGTCATTGAAACCCGATGATCAGACAGTGGAAATTCGCTATCTAGATCAGGATATCCATCGGACACCGGAGCTTATGCCGGGCATCATTCAGGCGGAAATCGAAAGGGTAAAAGGATACGCATCACAGATAGTTCTAGGATATGGATTGTGCTCGAATGGTGTAGTCGGATTGATCGCCCCGGCGCAGGGACTGGTCATCCCCAGGGTGCATGATTGCATCGCATTGCTTCTGGGTTCGCGCGCGGCCTACGAAAAAGCTTTTCGGGAAAGGCCCGGAACCTACTACTTGACCCCTGCATGGATACAGGCGAAAAAAGACCCTATCGGTTATATGGAAAATGAGTATGTGCCCAAACTCGGGAGGAAAATTGCTGAGTGGGGGCTCAAAGAAGAACTGAAGCATTATACCCACATCGTCCTGATTGACACTGAAGTCGCAGATGTGGTTCCATTAAGGGAAAGAGCTCTTAAAAATGCCCGGTTTTTGGAAAAGGAATTCGACGAAGTTACCGGCACAAAGGAATATTTTTCGAAGATACTCTTCGGGCCGCATAACGATGAAGATTTCGTAATCCTGCAATCGGGCGAGAAGGTTGCACAGAAAGCCTTTTTACATCTGAAGAGGCAGGAATCAAGTGAGAATGACAGACAATAGTTAATTCTTGGTATCGCGGAAGGAGAAAACATGAAAATAGTAGGAGAACTGATAAACGCCAGTCGGCAGCCGATTAAAGAAGCCATCGAAGCGCAGGATGCCGAATACATCAAAAAGGTCGCTAAAGACCAGCAGGACGCTGGCGCCCATTATATTGACGTCAATGCCGGTGTCTTCCCGGATAAGGAAACCGAATATCTCAAATGGCTGGTGACCAATGTGCAGGAAGTAGCGGACATTCCCTGCTCTATCGACAGTCCCAATTCTAAAGCCATCGAAGCTGCCCTGCCGCTCCATCAGAAAGGTATCCCTTTGATCAATTCCATCTCGCTGGAAGCCGAACGATACAATCACCTGTTACCGATCCTTTCCGGCAGCGACTATCCGATAGTTGCGCTTTGCATCAGCGATGAAGGGATGCCGAAGGGTGTTGATGAGATTATGGCAAATGCTGATAAGTTGATAAACGGGCTGACAGGCGTCAATGTGCCCATCGACCATATCTACATCGATCCGCTGGTGAAACCTATCTCAGTAGATGAATCCAACGGGCTGGAAGCCCTGGATGCTATCCAATTAATAATGAAGGAATACCCTGGCGTGCACACTGTTTGGGGGAATTCCAATCTCTCCTTTGGCCTGCCCAAACGATGGATGCTCAATCAGTTGCTGGCTGTGGCCGCAATCACCCGAGGGCTTGATGCCGCCATTTTGGACCCGATGGATAAGCGGCTTATGGCATTCATCATCGCCGCCGAAACCATCGCCGGCAAAGACGAGAGTTGCATGCAATTTCTGAAAGCTTACCGGAACAAGACGCTTAATGTGTGAATAAACCACCTCACCCTAACCCTCTCCCTTCGAGGGAGAGGGGGAAAAATAGATGCCAACACTCTATCTGGTAGCTACTCCCATCGGGAATCTTGAGGATATAACCCTGCGAGCCCTCCGTGTCCTGCGTGAGGTTTCGCTCATCGCAGCGGAGGATACCCGCAAAACCAGAAGACTACTCGTTGCCCATGAAATCCAGACGCCCACAACCAGTTACCACGAATACAACAAGGAGTCCAAACTCCCGCAACTGCTGAAATCCTTTTCAGAAGGCGATGTTGCGCTGGTCTCCGATGCAGGGATGCCCGGGATCAACGATCCCGGCTATGATCTGATACAAGCCGCAATTGAGAACGGCATTGAAATAGTCCCTATTCCCGGTCCGTCAGCCATCCCCACAGCACTGGCAGTTTCAGGGCTCACCGCCGAACAATTCGTTCATTTGGGATTTTTGCCGCGCAAGACTGGGCAAAGGAAGAAACTGCTGGAATCGGTGGCAGAACAGTCGCGCAGTATTGTAGCTTTTGAATCACCTCACCGCCTGCTTTCGGCGCTGAAAGATATTCAAGCGGTGCTGGGAGAGCGGAGACTCGTCATTTGCCGGGAGATGACCAAGCTTCACGAGGAAATCTGGCGGGGAACTGCCGGCGAAGCTATCGAGCACTTCGCTAAACCCAAAGGGGAATTCACGCTGGTCATCGAGGGGAAACAAAGGAAGAAATCAAATTCCTGAATCCTTCGATTTTCTCTGACTGGCCAGAAACAGCCCGCCAACCAGAAGATAAGGCCCCCCGGAAATCAGCATGGCAAACGCGTGATTATGTCCGGCAGCAAAAAAGGCGGGCCGAATCCGGCCGTGTCCTCCGCACATAGTGTTATGGCAAGCACAGCCTCCGCGCCGGAATTTACTCCCTGCCCCCACCTCTGGATTCTGATGCTCGCCAGTGTATTTACGACGTTCGCCAGAAAAAAGCCCATTTTGTCTTTTCATTGTATCGGAAATACGTTATCATTGGGGGTGATTTCCTGCATTTCTGATGGCATGTCGAGGAAATGTCCTATAAGACCTTTGAGGTATACTCGTGATTGAGATGACTGCTTGAGTAACAGGGAGGATTGATATGGACGTATTCATAAGCTGGTCAGGAGAACGAAGCAAGCAAATGGCGGAAGTTCTGAATGGTTGGTTGCCATTAATGTTTCATGCCGTTCGACCTTGGATGTCAAGCGAGGCTATAGAAAAGGGGGCTCGTGGTGAAGATGAGATCAATAATGCACTTCGAGAATATGATTTCGGAATCAGTTGTCTTACATCAGACAATCTCGATTCAAGATGGATTCTATACGAAGCAGGGGCGTTAGCAAAAAAAGATGCTTCCCGTTTGTGGACTTTGTTACTTGATCTTCGTTATTCTGATGTTGAAAAACCACTTGAGCAGTTTCAGCACACCACGTGCGAAAAAGACGATTTCTTCAAGATGGTGAAGTCGATCAATGAGCAAATTAGATTAAAAAATGAATCTAATTTGACTGTTGAGAACCTTACGAAAATATATGAAATGATGTGGCCAGAACTTGAACCGGGTTTGAAAGTAGCGAAGGATATGGAACCTGAATCACCAAGGCAAGAAAGATCAGATCGTGATATTCTTGAGGAGATACTTGAATCAGTACGGCAGAAGAAAGCCCCAAGATTAATAATGCGAGAGGATATGAGAACTGAATTAGCCAATATGGAATTGGCAATTGCAGCATTGATGGCTGCACCTGACCAACCAATAAGAGACTTACAGAATGACCCAAGAGTGATTAGATTTGTAAATTCTGCTAAGGAGGCTACAAATGACATGTCAAATTCAGGGCTTATCATTGTTGATAAATCTGTTTTACCACTGTCAGAGTTCTTAAATGCGAGCCGTTCAAAACATTACTACTGGGTTGAGTCAAATGGAAGAGTACACCAAGAACCATTCTAATAATCATTTGAATATTGAATCTAAGGTTAGTGAAGTTTGGGGCACAGCCCCACCGGATAAAAAAGCGATTCAATAACCCCCGCGTTTCCCTCCCCAAGGGCTTATTTATGTGATGTAATACAGGGGCTTAAAATATGTGCATAATCGATGCTCATAAAAAGCCAGCAGGCCACAATCAACGAGCCGATGATGCGGGCAGTCCTGCCAAGTGTAAAATTCCAATTTATTCGTAAAATGCCATTTATCATGACAGATGCTTATTAACGTAAAACCAGCCAATCAATCTCTGGTTAATTATAGATTGAAGGGGGATTTTGTCAAACAAGGATAGTTAAGGCAATACTCGGGAGATCGTATGCCGTAGGATTAAACTCAAGCAGAGCAACGCCAAAGCCGGAAGCAATACCCATCCAACCAATTCCTTATACCGAACGAATATCTGCACCTCAACATCGGATTTTTCCATTTGATTGATCTGGTCGTAAATATGGCGCAGGCCCTCAGCATCAGTGGCCCTGAAATACATCGCGCCTGTCTCATCGGCTATCTTCTGGAGACTTTCCTCATCAATTTCGCTATCAATCATCATTGTCTGCTTGCCAAAAAATGTATCAACCGGTATCGGCACCTGGCCTGGCTTACCCATCCCAACAGTATATACCTTGATATCCAGCGCAACGGCGGTTTGCGCGGCGGTCAACGGGTCTATTTGACCGGCATTGTTGACACCATCAGTAAGAAGTATGACCACCCGACTTTTAGCTTCACTTTTCGCAAGCATGGCCGCGCCCTGCGCCAGCCCCATCCCGATAGCAGTACCGTCATTTAAACCAAGATCGGGCGCCAGCGCAATTTCGGAAAGCATGCGTTCCAATACTGCATAATCAAATGTTGGAGGACATTGACTGAAAGCTTCTCGGGCAAATACCACCAAGCCAATGCGGTCATAACTCCGTTCATCCACAAAGCTGTCGATCACCTGCTTGGCAGCCTCCAGCCTGTTTTCAGGTTCAAAATCAAGCGCTGCCATGCTGCCGGATATGTCCAGTGCCAGCACAATATCCACCCCTTCACCGTGGATGATTTCCTTTTGGTGGCTGGATTGAGGTCGGGCGATCGCCAGTATCAGCAATATCAAAATCAGCAACTGCAGTGCTACAGGCAACCAACGCAACCTGATTTTCAATGACTTCGGCAAATCATGAACCAGCCGTAAATCGGAGTACTGAAGTGTAGAAGGACGATCACGTTTCCAGAGCCATACCGCGATGGCGGGAACGATCACCAGTATCAACAAAACCCAGGGATGTGCGAAGTCAAACATATCGTTATCTATTCCATATCCTGCCGTGTGATTGGTTCCGGTATCTCATCACTAACAGTAGTGCGATCAGGTTTGGTAATATCTACCATCCGACGAGCATCACTCACAGCATTACCGGCATTGTCTATTGTCGGATTAAACTTGGCGAACTTTACCAGATCGGCTTCCTCCAGCAACGAACGAAGGGAGGGCGCAATCTCATTTGACTGCGGTTCACTCAGTTTTTGAACCGATGTCATTATCTCTGTGGTGGTTTGTTCCATTGCCGGAATTTTGTAGATTCCTTCGAGGTATGTACGCATACAATCGGTCACCATTTCATAATGGCGTTTGAATTCACCCTTCCCCGGCAGATTAATCTCAACTACACGGTCCAATTCGTCGTAAGCGATCTCTTCAGGAAAACGATCATCCACAGGACCAATGAACTCGGGTTTACTCACTTCACGGTTTCGCCAGCTTCGCCATAGCCACCATAAGGCAACTGCCAGAACAATAACAGCAACTATCCCACCCAGAATCCATGGCCATATTGCCGGTCCGGCCAAATCGAGCGATGCCTGTGGTTTTAAGTCACGCTTTTCCACATCGCCCTCAGTCAATATACTGCCTACAGTAATAGAGAGAGCAGTCACATGTTCTTCATGCATTTCATCATTCGAATCCCGATAATGGATCGCTGTTGGAGGCGTTTCGAGTTCGCCTGTGGACCAGGGAATGATAGTAGCTTCACGGATTACAGTAACGGTACCATCATCATTGGGAATTGGTTCCAGCAAAGCTTGCTCACGTACCTCAAAAGGTCCCCACTCAGATGGCAATTGCGGCACACTGACGTCTATTTCAGGCAAACTGATGACAACTAAACTCAACGTAATGGGATCGCCTATTGCCCATCCAGCTTCCGGTGTAGTATAGACTTCCCACTCAATCGATACTGGCACCTGTGCTAGGGTGTAACCACCCGTAAAAACAAGCAGCGCAAATAAGCCTATTAAACCGGTAATCATATGGAATATGTCATTCCGGCCTCCGAGCCGGAATCCACCTCCACCTCTCCCCTCTGGATTCCCGCCTTCGCGGGAATGACATGCATAAGTAATAACAGCCACTTTTGGTTTCCGGATTAACGATATAGCGCTAGTGATTTTCCTCTTCATGGTTTTATCGTCTCCAGCGATGAGCACGAGTCTTAAAGAAATTCAGGAGAGGCAAAACATAGTCTTCACCGACCGTTACCGGAACATGATCTATCTGAGCTTTGGTGAAAACAGAGTCACGAGCAATACAACGGGTAAAGGCCTGTTGGGCAAATGCGTCGCGCCAGCTTCGGTTACCGCTATCAATCCATAATTTCGAGCCAGTCTCCGCATCTTGCAGCATAGTCAAACCTGCATTGGGCCATTTGGTCTCACGCGGGTCCGTGATTGATACGGCAACAAGATCATGTCTGCGATTAGTAACCTGCATCATCCGTTCGTAAGCCTTTAATACTTCGTAGTTTCTGTAATCTGTCAGAAAATCGGAGATAAGAAATATTATGGCCCGTCGTTTTAAAGTGTGATTTAAGCGATCTAACGCCATAGTGATATCGGTATTGCTGCCGACAGGTTCAAAAGCCAGCAGATCACGGATCATGCGCAAAACATGGCTTCGACCTTTTCTTGGTGGAATGTGAAGTTCAACCTGATCCGTAAACGCCAGCAATCCTACCTTGTCATTGTTGGTCACCGCGGAAAAAGCCATCACTGCCCCAAGCTCGGCAGCCAACGCACGTTTAAAGCGGTCAGTAGTGCCGAACAGACCTGAAGCACTGGCATCAAAGGCCAGCATGACCGTGAGTTCCCGTTCCTCGACATACCTTTTTACAAACGGCATTCCCATACGTGCGGTAACGTTCCAGTCAATTGACCGTATTTCGTCACCGGGCTGATATTCACGCACCTCGTCGAATTCCATACCGCGTCCTTTAAAAACAGCCTGATACTCCCCAGCGAAGTTATCGTTCACCAGGTGACGAGTGTGAATTTCGATACGGCGAATGGTTTTTATCAGATCGGGTGATAGCATAAAAAGTACAAAACCTTTATTGATGTGTGCATCACAAATTGCGTATTACGGAACCTCAACTTGATCCAGTATTTTGAGTACAATATCGGTGGAACTGATCTCTTCCGCCTCGGCCTCATAGGAAACGATGACCCGATGCTGAAGCACATCGGTGGCGACTTGTTTTATATCCTCCGGAGTTACATATCCCTGACCGTGCAGGAAAGCATGCGCCTTGGCGGTATTTATCAGATAGATTGAAGCTCTGGGAGAGGCTCCATAGGAAATCAACTGGCTGAGTTCGCTCAATCCATAGCTTTCCGGATTGCGGGTGGCAAAAACAAGATCAAGCACGTATTCATGAACTTTGGGGTCCACATAAATTTCACGCACCACTTCGCGAGCATGAAGAATCTGTTCCGGTTTTATCACCGGATGCACTTCAGCAGGGGTTTCGCCTGTCATTCGCTGTAAAATCATGCGTTCTTCATCACGATTAGGATAGCTAATGACCACTTTTAGCATGAACCGATCCACCTGTGCTTCGGGCAACGGATAAGTACCCTCCTGTTCAATAGGATTCTGCGTTGCCAGAACCAGGAATGGCTCCTTCATTGGGATAGTTACATCGCCTATGGTTGCCTGACGTTCCTGCATCGCTTCGAGTAACGCGCTCTGTACCTTAGCCGGGGCACGGTTAATCTCATCAGCCAGAATCAGGTTAGAGA
>CAZJQZ010000057.1:0-13915 GCA_964548045.1 uncultured Dehalococcoidia bacterium
TAGTAAAAGATATTTTGGCAGGAGCAGTATTGGTAGCGTCATTATGTGCAGCAATGATAGGTATGCTTATATTCTTGGAACCATTAATTGAGAAGATATAATGGTAACGAAATCCATAAACAATACACCAATCCTGTCCTATCCTTCGTTGTTGCACTACTCACAACGTTAGAACGGCGATGAAAGTCGGTTCGAAGGTTTGTGGTTGTAGCATATACAAAAGTTATACTGATCAGCGATATATTTGAATTTCTTTAAATGCATAACGATGCCTTTATTGAGAGTAGGTCACCTGTGATCCATTATTTGGGAGACTTTCTTGATGCAAGATGCCTTATCACTACGGTTACACAATAAACCAGTAAGCCCGCAATTCCTCCGTAGAATGATCCTCCTATGGCACCCAATTTCGCTCCATCGACTATTCCTTCGATACCCCCTCCGATGAATAATACAATCGCTAGTATGCTCCCTGCTGAAATTGCACCCAATGTAGCTCCTCCCAAGAGACAATATGTTAGGCGCAAAGCATTTCCTCTGCTGGATTTCCCCGAAACGATTGCTAGTACAATAATACCTATTAGGAAAACAGCTACTGCTAGTATAGATAATGCTAATAAAAACATCGTCACATCCACTACAACAAAGTATTGGGAATAAAATGACCTAACATAATTCTAACACGCATAACACGGCAATAACCAGCAAAAAGGATTTATGCCAGACTGACTTTGTGCCACACCTTTGATTGACCCGATTGTATCAGATATTCTCAAACAATGCACAAACATGTTATTCCCCTCGTGGCACAAAGCTGAATTCTTACTGATTTCGGAAGCGGAATCAGGCCCAGAGGAAACCGCCCCTTTTTGTCGGGTTGATTGCTTTGTTGGGTTGCCCGAAAGCCTCAGTATCAAGTATTTCAGTAACGTTCTACTCAATAAGTATTATCAGACGGCCACCACCAACTTCCGCCTCCTTCTGTAATAGAAAAAGACTCCCAAAGCTATCAACCCCATTGCAACAAACACGATGGTAAGAATCTCCGAGACAGGGGGAATGAAAGAGCTGTTGCCATCCCCAAAAGCAATATCACACATGGTTGTTAAGCCGGTTGCAGTGATCCTGTTGGTGGCTAAATCAGGGGTGAAGGGATGTTTCTTCCAGCCGGTGCCATCGTTGATAAAGAGCCTCAGATCGGCTTCGCCGCAACCAGCCTCGGATATTTGTGCGGCATTGTATTTAATGGTGACATCATACGTAAAACCAGAGATACCACTGCTGTTCAGAGACCAGTAGCGTCCGGCGGAAATGTTTCGATGAGGTTTACCATCAATTTCTTTAACTGTTACGAAACCATTGCCGGTGCAGGCAGAGAAATCTATGGTCACATCGGCGGAAGAAAACTCTATGGGCAGTGAGTCGCCGCTTGGAACATATTCTTTGTATCCGCGCCTGGCATAATCAGAGAGGATGAGATAGGTCTGCCCGGCGGCCATGCCGCCGTCATCGTCCCCCCATGCCCCGATGAGGATATCATCGTAGCCGTCGCCGTTGACATCCCTGGCTGCGGAGACTTGGCAGCCGGACATGTCCCCTATACCTTCGCCCCAGAAGGATGCGTCGGCGTTTGAGAGGTCGGTATCCATGTTCCAACCGAAGGCTTTGCCCAAGATGAGATAGGTCTGCCCGGTGTAACCGCCGCCGCCCTCCTCGTTAAGAGGGGCTCCAATGAGGAAATCGTCATAACCGTCTCCATTGACGTCCCCGGCTCCTGAGATGAATGCGCCGGTCCCATCAAGAGCTTCCTCCCCTCGGAAGGAGGCGTCAGATGCTGAGAGGTCGGTATCCATATTCCAGCCGGAGGCTTTGCCAAGGATAAGATAGGTCTGCCCGGCATCACCACCCCCATCATCGTCCCCATAAGCCCCGATGAGGAAATCGTCGAAACCATCACCATTTACATCCCCGGCTCCTGAGACGGAGCCTGACATATCATCAGCGTCTTCGCCCCAGAAGGATGCGTCGGCGTTTGAGAGGTCAGTATCCATGTTCCAGCCGGAAGCTTTGCCGAAGATGAGGTAGGTCTGCCCGGCACCAAAGGTTATGGAGCCGCCGTCCTTGTTCGCTAGAGCCCCGATGAGGAAATCGTCAAACCCATCGCCGTTAACATCCCCGGCACCTGAGACGGAGATGCCGGACCAGTCCATAGCGTGTTCACCACGGAAGGAAGCATTGGCGCTACCCAGGCTGTAATACATTCCCCAATCAGCGGCAGCATTCCCCAGGATGAGATAGGTCTGCCCGGCGTCTGGGCCGCCGTCATTGTTATAATAAGCCCCTATGAGGATATCGTCATAGCCATCGCCGTTGACATCCCCGGCACCCGAGACAGAGCGACCAGCCCAGTCACCAGCGTCCTCACCCCGGAAGGAGGCATCGGTTGCTGAAAGGTCAATATCCATGTTCCAGCCGGAGGCTTTGCCAAGGATAAGATAGGTCTGCCCGGCGTTGTCACCGCCGTCATCGTCCCCATAAGCCCCGATGAGGAAGTCGTCAAAACCGTCGCCGTTGACATCTCCGGCTCCAGAGACGGAGAAACCGGACTCGTCACCACCATCTTCACCCCGGAAGGAGGCATCGGCGTTTGAGAGGTCAGTATCCATGTTCCAGCCGGAGGCTTTGCCAAAGATGAGATAGGTCTGCCCGGCGTTGTTGCCGCCGTCATCATCAAAATGAGCCCCTATTAGGAAGTCGTCAAAACCGTCGCCGTTGACATCCCCGGCACCCGAGACAGAGAGGCCGGCCCGGTCATCAGTGTCCTCACCCCAGAAGGATGCATCCGCATCTGAGAGGTCCATATCAAGATAGAAGGCCAGGGCGGGTATTGTGGGAATCATCAAAATTCCGATTATCAGTAGTGTCAGAATTCCCTTATAAATGTTTGTCATGATTTGCCTCCATGAAATTTTCATAATTGATTCATTTTATCATGAAAATAATGAACTTATCTATGTGAATTGGTATAACTAAGTGGGACCATGATCTGTATGATAAACTCTTTAGGGGATTTGAAGAGGAGTTTCTTATTAGGCAACCCAACAAGTATTATACTGCAAATCCCGACCCCTTAAAATGCAGTATTACAAAACGCATTTGTAAATTGTTGCATAGAATACACGTAGAAATAGCCGTAATTAACAACACCTGTTTGCATTATTGAAAATGCATGTTATATTGTTTTACCAGTTATGTCAATATAACCTGTTACTCCAAATAAGGGCCTATCCACCCAACAAGTATTATACGGAATTCTTAATATTCCAATAATCCTTGCCAAAATAGATTTTTACAGAAAATCATCCTTGTTCTCTTCTTGCCGTCATTATACGCTTTTACACATTCCAAACACAACCCGGCTGTTACTTATAGTTCCTTGGAGAATAGTAAAAAAGGTGTCTCCAATTTGTCTCCAATTCTGGACTTCAGGGCTCAAAAGGGGTAGAATCTGTAGCTGGGAGCGAATGCTCTGCGGTCAGGGTCGCGGTCTTCAAAACCGTTGGAGGGTATCCTGCGATGCTCTTGGTGGTTCGACTCCCCTCGCTCCCGCCACTATCCAGTCAGCCGATACTTTCGGTATCGATCACCACCACCCTGTCATTTCTACTCAGATCAGTGCATAATTCGCTCTCAGCCAGCGGGAAATAGCGGGCTGCCAATTCTAATACAGAAGCACCCTGCTCACAGCCAATCTCCAGCAGGATAATTCCCCCGGAACGGATCTTATCCCCAGCCTGCAAGAGAAGCCGTTCAATCTGATCCATCCCCTCAGTTCCACCAGCCAGCGCCGTCTCGGGCTCGTGCCTGAAAACACCTTCATCCAGTTTCCCCATCTCCCGATCACTTACATATGGCAAATTGGCCAATATTATGTCAACTGACTTGGTGAGAGGTTGAAGCAGATCACCCTGCATGAAATGAACCCTTTCGGCGACTCCATGAATTTGGGCGTTTGACTCCGCAATCTTGAGGGCGGCAGCCGAGACGTCAACGGCATAAACCTCAGCTTCAGGCAGGTGAGCCGCCAGAGTCACAGCAATAGCCCCGCATCCGGTGCCAATGTCAGCAATCGAAATCGCCTGGCCGCGAGCCAGTTCCAGTGCCTTTTCCACCAGCAGTTCGGTCTCAGGACGAGGAATGAGTGTAGCCGGAGTAACATGAAAATCGAGCCCGAAGAATTCTTTGTGCCCGATGATATATGCAATCGGTTCGTGGTTCAGTCGCCGCCGAAGCAGTCGCTCCAGTTCCTCCGTTTGATCAGTGGAAAGATCGTCATCCAGACGAAGGAGAAGTTCGGTCCGATTGAGCCCCATCACGCTGGCAAGGAGCAACTCGGCTTCCAGTCGTCCTTCTTCAAAGTCATTCTCTAAAAGGGATTCTACAGCATTGTGGAGTGCTTGCCTGACCAATATCAGGTTGGTGCGGGTCATCATTCTTCAGCGGGCTCGTCAGCAACAGCAAGAGCATCGATTATCTCATCCAGTTCCCCTTCGAGAACATTCTTCAAATTGTGCACGCTCAATCCAATACGGTGATCGGTGATGCGGGTCTGGGGATAATTGTAGGTGCGAATCTTCTCCGATCTGTCTCCGCTACCCACCTGCGAACGCCGATCCGCTGATACCTCCTGAAACTGCCTTTCACGCTCTTCATCATACAGCCGGGCCCGGAGAACCGAAAGAGCTCTGGCCCTGTTCTTGTGCTGGGACCGCTCATCCTGACAGGTGACCACCATACCGGTGGGAATGTGAGTAATGCGGATGGCGCTGTCGGTCTTGTTCACGTGCTGCCCGCCTGCCCCGCTGGCACGGTAGGTATCTATCCGCAGGTCTTCGGGATTAATGCTAACCTCAACCTCATCCGCTTCGGCAAGGACAGCAACCGTAGCCGCCGAGGTATGAATCCTTCCCTGCGACTCAGTAACCGGTACCCGCTGAACCCGATGCACCCCCCGCTCATATTTGAGTTTACCGAACGCCCCCTTGCCTTTGACCTCGAAAATGATTTCCTTATATCCGCCGATCCCGGTCTCGCTGGAACTCATGATATCCACTTGCCAGCCTTTGGCAAGCGCGTAACGGCCATACATGTTATACAGAACACCGGCAAAGAGAGCCGCCTCATCCCCCCCAGTACCGGCACGGATTTCCATAATGGCATCTTTGGCATCAGCCGGGTCTCTGGGACGAATCGCAATCTTCAGTGATCGCACCAGGTTTTCCTGCCGCTTTTCAAGCTCTGCAAGCTCGCCATCGATCAGTTCCGCCATATCGCTATCAAGGCTACCTTCATTACTCATTGCCCTGGTCTCCCCGATGCTCTTCGTTACTTCCCTGTACTCCTGGTACTGCGAAACCGCATCCCTGATGGATGATTGCTCCTGAGCCAGTTTTTGCAACTGGTCCAGATCAGCAACTATCTCTTCCTGACCCATGAGGGTATTAATTTCCTCATAACGTTGCTCGATGGCATCCAGTCTTTCAAACATATTTCCCATGTTGCTAACCTGCTCCATTATACTCAGCTTCCTTCGCCTTTTCAATTTGACAGGCAGGGTAACTGCCAGTTGATTGCCCTGCTAAAAGCGGGTAGAATATTTTCCGAACGCCGCAGATTTTGAATTTGAGAGGAAAATTAACAATGGCTGGATTAGTTGATGGAAAAGTAGCTCTGGTTACGGGAGCCGGCTCAGGCATCGGGCGAGCGGTTGCGATTGTCATGGCGCAGGAAGGCGCCACGATTGTGGCTGCCGATATCATGTCCGAAGGTGGCGAAGCAACTGTCAGGCAAATTAGAGATGCCGGCGGCGATGCCATTTTTTTCAAAGCGGATGTTTCGCAGGAAGCTGATGCGCAGATGCTGGTAAACAAGAGTGTTGAGACATACGGCCAGCTGGATTGTGCGGTCAACAACGCCGGTATCGATGGCGATACCGGCCGCACGGCCGATTGCACAAAAGATAACTGGGACCGCGTCATCGGCATCAATCTCACCGGTGTGTTCCTGGGCGTTAAATATCAGGTTTCCCAGATGCTCAAACAGGGTGGGGGCGCTATTGTAAACATCGCATCTACTATGGGAGTAGTGGCCCATCAGAATGTTCCCGCTTATGTTGCCAGCAAGCACGGGGTATTAGGGCTGACTAAATCAACAGCGCTGGGTTATGTCAAGGAAAACATCCGGGTCAATGCTGTCTGTCCGGGCAATACTCGCACTGCCATTCTGGACCATGTGATGAAAGAAAGACCCGAGATATATGAAAGCCTTATGGCAGCCACTCCAATTGGTCGGCTGGCCGAACCGGAGGAGATCGCCAATGCAGTTGTCTGGCTTTGCTCTGATAAGGCTTCGTTTGTGACTGGCCATGCGATGGTTGCGGACGGCTGCTACAGTATTCAATAGGGATGGGGCCGGATCATCTCGAAACCTAGAATAGTTGCGATTACGATGATTTTGAATCACCTCTTGGCTGGATTTTAACTTTGAAAGAACTAGATTCCCTGCAGGAAATTCTGGGTTTTTCTTTTGAAGATATTTCGCATCTTCAAAGAGCGCTGGTTCATCGATCTCATCTCAATGAGGCCTCCGGTTCCGCTCTGGAATCGAACGAGCGGCTGGAATTTCTGGGGGATGCTCTGCTGGGATTAGTAATCGCCGAAGAACTCTATCGGAGGTTTCCCGATTTTCAGGAAGGCGACCTGACCAGACTACGTTCCGCACTGGTTCGGACGGAAACTCTGGCAGGTGTTGCCCGCTCATTGCAACTCGGGGATTATCTTCAGCTGGGAAGGGGCGAGGAGGAGACCGGGGGAAGAAACAAACAGAGGAATCTCGCCTGCGTTCTGGAAGCGGTCATCGGCGCCGTTTTTATCGATCAGGGATTTGATATGAGCAAAGAGTTCATCCTGCGAATACTGGATAGTGAATTTGAAACGGCCATCGAGGGAAATCTGGAAAGTGACCCTAAGTCAAAGCTGCAGGAGCTAATTCAAGCCCGGGATCAAATCACCCCGGCATACCGGACAATCGACTCCTTCGGCCCGGATCACGATAAGGTATTTACAGTTGAAGTGCTCGCCAATGACATCGTGCTGGGGCAAGGCGCAGGCACAAGCAAACAAAGGGCGGAGCAGGAAGCGGCCCGGGCCGCGCTGGAAAAACTGAAGGAAGAGGGAAACTGACAGCTGATAAATTGGCACAAAGCATTGTGCCACTACGCTATGGTAAAAACAGGAGCGCAACTTTGCTAAATATTTTCAAGAAAACTAAAGAAAGTTTGGAGCGCACACGTGACACTTGGACCGGGAAAATAACCGGAATATTTGATCGGGCCGAATTCGATGACAGCCTCTGGGACGATCTGGAGGAGGTGCTCATAGCCGCTGATGTAGGGGTGGGCGCTTCACTGAAACTCGTCGAAAGAACGAAAGCAAGAGTGAAAAAAGAGAAAATTCTGGAAGCATCCGCAGCCCAACGAGTGCTGAGTGAAGAGATGGTGGCCATTTTGAAATCACCATCGGATGAGGCATTTGCTTTCAAGACCGGGCAACCGGCAGTTTTGCTGATGGTTGGCGTCAACGGCACTGGCAAGACAACCTCAATTGCCAAACTGGCTCACAGCCTGAAGCAGGAAAACAAACAGGTTATGCTGGCAGCCGGCGATACCTTTCGGGCAGCAGCTATTGATCAGCTTAAATACTGGGGGAATCGACTGGGAATCGAAGTAATCTCCAGCCAGCCCGATGGTGATCCCGGGGCAGTAGTATTCGATGCTCTGGAAGCAGCCAAAAAGCGGAAAGTTGATTTCCTGATTATCGATACCGCCGGACGAATTCAGACCAAGTCGAACCTGATGGAGGAACTTAAGAAAGTCAGGAGGGTGATAGAAAGGTCTGAAATTGAGCCGCAGGTATTGCTGGTTCTCGATGCCAACACCGGCCAGAACGGGCTGAGCCAAGCAAGGTATTTCACCGAGGCAGTCAATGTGGATGCCGCCATCCTAGCCAAGCTGGACAGCTCATCCAAAGGGGGAGTTGTTCTGGGGATCGTCGATGAATTGCAAATCCCGATAGCGTTCTTCGGCACGGGGCAGGAACCCGAAGACCTTTCCCCCTTCGATGCCGGGGATTTCGTGGCAGCACTGCTTGGATAATAGATTCAATGCAATAATCGCAGGATTCCCGATATTGGACAGCAGGAATACTGACAAGATTATGTCATTTTTAACATTTGGGATTTTTGATATTTAAGGAATTTCCTAATGCCGTTCACTCATCTTCACGTTCACACCGAATACAGCTTGCTTGATGGCATGTGCCGCATTCCCCAGTTGATCCAGAAGGCCAAAGAGATGGGACTGGATAGCCTGGCTATCACCGATCACGGCTCTCTCTATGGCATTATTCAGTTTTACACCAAAGCCAGAGAGGCCGGCATTAAACCCATCCTGGGGTGTGAACTGTATGTGGCCCCGAATGGACGCACCTCTCGCACACCGGCGGATAAGAAACCCTATCACCTGGTAGTTCTGGCGAAGAATGAGGTCGGCTATCACAACCTGCTCCGGTTGAGCAGCAAAGGATTTCTAGAGGGATTCTATTACAAGCCCAGGGTGGACAAAGAGTTGCTGGCTCAACACAGCGAAGGGCTTATCGCCCTTTCGGCCTGCCTTCAGGGTGAAGTGGCCAGACTGATCGTGGAACGGCGAAAGAAGGATGCTGAAGATGCGGCCAAATGGTACAAAGAAGTCTTCGGGGATTTCTATCTCGAGATTCAGGATCACAACATACCGGAACAAACCACAGTCAACAAAGCGCTCATCGCCATGAGCAAAAAGCTGGATATTCCCCTGGTAGCTACCAATGATACCCATTACATTGAACAAGAGGATGCGGCCGGGCATGATGTTCTTCTTTGCATCCAGACACAGGCCACTATCCACGACAAAAAACGGATGAAGATGGCAGATGATTCCTTCTATTTACGCAGTCCTCAGAATATGGCTGATGCCTTTGCCGATTGCCCTGAGGCTATCGAAAATACGGGCCGCATTGCCGATATGTGCAATCTCACTCTGGAATTTGGCCGACTTCACCTGCCGGAAATCGAGATACCAGCAGGCAAAACCCCCGATGAATATCTGGCCGATCTCTGCTGGGAGGGGCTGACGAAACGTTATCCGGACGCCTCCGATGAGGTTAAGGAACGCCTGATTTACGAACTTGACGTTATCAGGCAAACTGAATTTCCCAACTATTTTCTCATTGTCTGGGAACTTATTTTCTTCGTCAGGCAACAGAAGATACTTTTCGGTGTTCGGGGGAGCGCCGCTGCCAGCATAGTTCTCTATTGTCTTGGCATCACCGATATCGATCCTCTGGCTCACAACCTGGTTTTTGAGCGGTTCCTCAATGTGGAACGCAAGGAGATGCCGGATATCGATCTCGATTTTCAGGATGATCGCCGGGAAGAGGCGATTCAATACATGGCACAAAAGTATGGGGCTGAGAGGGTGGCCCAGATTATTACCTTTGGAACTCTGGGGGCCAGAGCGGCGTTGCGTGATGTAGGGCGGGCTCTGGGTATGCCTTACGGGCAGGTCGATACGGTGGCCCGGCTGGCACCTGCGGTTGGCGGCAACCTCACCTCTGCCATCAAAGAAAATCCTGAATTCAGCGCCGTGTACTATGGTGATCCGGAGACAACAAAACTCGTCGATATGGCCATCAAACTTGAAGGAATAGCCCGTCATGCTTCCACCCATGCTGCCGGAGTGGTCATCTCCAAAGAGCCTCTTATGGACAACGTCGCTTTACAGCGGCCTACGGGCACCAACGAGCAAGCTCTTCCCACCACCCAGCTGGCTATGGATGAAGTGGGCAAGATCGGGTTGCTCAAGCTGGATTTCCTGGGTCTGGCCAACCTTAGCATTCTGGGCAAAGCCAGAGAGATTATTGCTGAAACCCAGGGGATTGAAATCGATCTCCAGCAAATACCACTCGATGACCCTGAAACATACGAACTCCTTTCCGCCGGGGAAACCGCCGGGGTGTTCCAGTTGGAAGGTTCCGGCATGCGGCGTTATATCAAGGAACTCAAACCGACCAATTTCAGCGATATTGCTTCCATGGTGGCACTCTACCGTCCGGGGCCTAAAGAACACATCCCTACATTCATCGGGTCAAAACACAAGAAGATTCCCGTTGAATTCCCCCATCCTGCTCTGGAACAGATTCTCGAAGAAACCTACGGCATAATCGTCTATCAGGATCAGGTTCTGAAGATAGTTCAAACCTTTGCCGGTTACACCCTCGGAGAAGCAGACATCGTGCGCAAGGCTATGGGAAAGAAAAAGGCCGAGATCATGGAAAAAGAACGTGAAGGCTTCATTGCCGGGGCGATGGAAAAGAAGGGCTTTCCAAAAGGATTGGCCGAGGATGTGTTCAAGCTCATCGAACCCTTTGCCGGGTACGCCTTCAACAAAGCTCATGCTACCAGTTATGCGATGATCGCCTACCAGACCGCTTACCTAAAAGCACACTACCCGGTGGAATTTATGACCGCCTGGCTTGCCACCTACATGGGCAATCAGGAAAAGGTCACCAGCGCCATAGCCGAATGTCGGCGTCTGGGGATTCAGATTTTGCCCCCCAGCATAAATAACAGCCACAGGAGCTTCAGCATCGAAAAGAATGAGGATGGCGCGCTGGCGATCCGTTTCGGGCTGGCAGTCATCAAGAACGTCGGGGAAAGTGCAGTTGAATCGATTATCGCAGCCCGGCAAAATGACGGCCCGTTCAAATCGATTGAAGATTTCTGCCGCCGATCCGATCTGCGCGGACTCAACAAACGTGCGCTTGAATGCCTCATCAAAGTGGGCGCTCTGGATGCGATGGGAAGCCGGGGGGCATTCCTGGGAGGGGCGGATCGAATTCTGAAACTCTCCGGTCAGGAACAACAAATCAAAGAGAGCGGGCAGGCAACCATGTTTGACCTCTGGGGAGAAACCGCCGCCGCACCTTTGCCGGTTCTTCAACTGCCGGATATCGAAATACCGGAAAGTGAAGCCGTAGGATGGGAAAAAGAGCTGCTGGGAGTTTATGTCTCCGCTCATCCTCTCGTATCGGCAACAAAAGACATTGGCAACAAAGTTACCGCTTTGTGCGGACAGATCAGCGATGAAATGGATGGGCTGGAAGTAACAATTATGGGGATGATAGATTCGCTGCGCCGGGGGACTACCCGGAATAACAAGCCCTTTGTCAGTGCGGTGCTGGAAGACCTCAGCGGTAAAATTGATGTCACTGCCTGGTCAGAAGTGCTCAAAAGAACAGCGGAATTATGGGAGGAAGGAAACACCCTCCTCCTGCTGGGCAAAATCAATTTGCGCGGGAACCGGGTACAACTCACCTGCAAGAATGTTATCCGTTATGAGACTGGCATGCAGATCCCATGGACTGTCTCTGAGCCCTCCCCTCCCCTTCCTCCCCAAACGCGTCAAATCACCATCAGCATCTCTGAGACCGATGACAGTGAAGCCGACTCATCCCGATTGCAACAGCTATTCGCAATACTGGGCGAATTCCCCGGCAAGGACGCGGTGCAGCTTATGATTGCCAATGAAAACGGGACGGTTACCCTGGCCCTGCCCGAACATCCGGTCAGCTACTGCCCAGAGCTGCAACAGCAACTCGCCGAACTGTTAAATGAAGACGGGTTGATGGTCCGATAAGAAACAGCCCGATTGGCCCAACGACAACCTTAAATATATATGCACGATTGATTTTTGGATTGGTCTTTCTTCCGAAGGTTGTCAAGATTCAACTTTGCCGAACACGGGCAATAACATGTTGACTGCAATGCGTACATCTGTGATAGAATGCATGTAACGCCCAGCTGGCCCGATATATTCCTTTTGGGAGTATCAGGCAAATATGGATACGACACCAGTCACCTGATAGCAAATCAAACATCGCCGGAAAAGGAGAATCAGATGAACCGTAACATCGGAGAAAGAGATCAAATAATAAGGCTAACTCTTGGAATTGCTATTACTGTAGTCGGGGCTTCTTTTAAATCATGGTTTGGAGCAATCGGGATTATCCCAATTCTTACGGCCGCAATAGGTCGGTGCCCCATATACTTGCCTTTTGGCATATCGACCAGCAAGAAGTAATTTTGCCTGCCACCGGTCAGAACTCCCTTTGCCAAGAGTTACTTTTTGATTACCTTTGGTAGCTACACGATCTCCGACTTTAACGGTCAATCGCATTTGGTTCTGCTTCGAAGATCGTTCAAATTGAATTTTTCGCTACGATGGAAGTAACAAATACGATTTTGCAATCAGATCGCACCCCGCTCTATAATTACAACCAAAACCCGTGATAACACAGGAGAGTGAAATATGAAACTGATCAGTCTGGTTCTTATCATCATCGGAGCTGTCATAATCCTGGGAGGATGTGAAAGCTCCAGCGAAACCATCCCCGAGCCTGCCATCGAAATAACCCCTGATGAGCCCACCACGGCTGATGACCTGATTGCTAATACAACCACCCCCGGCGGCGAGCCGGGAAAGAACGGAATTACCTACAAATATGAATGGTATTTGGAGGATTCTCTGCAAACCTCTTTGACCGCAAATAATGTACCCTCATCTGAAACAGCCAAGGGACAAACATGGAGAGTTGTAGTCACCCCGACCGACGGCAGCGAAGATGGCCCCAGCGCCGAAGCCAGCACCACCGTGATTAACACTCCGCCAACAGCGGCCACCATAAATATCTCGCCAGCATCACCTTCACCCATCGATGACCTATCGGTAGCTATCGAAAACCCCAGTATCGATGTTGACGGGGATCAGGTCACTTACCAATATAAGTGGCACAAAGATGGCGACGGTCAAAACCCGGTCACTTCCCCAATCCTTGGGGCCTCCCACACCAGCATAGGAGATACCTGGCAAATTACAGTTACTCCAACTGACGGTGAGGCAAATGGCCCCGCCAGCAGCGCTGATATTACACTTGGCAACAGTCCGCCAACCAAACCCGCTATCGCCATCCTGCCCGACCAGCCTCTGACTGAGGACAGCCTCACTGCCAGCATAACCAGAGAGAGCACGGATGTCGATGGTGACCAAATCACTTATCAATATGAGTGGTATAAAAACGAATCGCTTCAATCGGCTATCGATGAATCAACGGTTCCTGCTTCACTCATAAAATCCGGGGACACTTGGCAACTTATCATCACTCCGCATGACGGGAAGGGTCCGGGTCCGAGTGCGAATGATTCGGTCCGCATTGCAGATATTGCTGCTTCCGATCCGGTCGGTGATGCCACCTATACCCCCGAGACTGAGGATTCAAACCAACCTGCAAGTTATGCAGACATAGTGGGATTAAGCATTTCATTCGATGGGAATGATTGCAGGATAGATATCGCGCTTGATGAATTGCCGGCAGAACAATACCCGCATCAGGCAGCTCATGCAAATCCGGATTATCTATTATGGGTATCCGTTGATATTGACAACAACCAGAATACGGGCATTCAGACAAGTGGACCGCACCGCAAGGGAGAGGAATATTTCATTGAATTCAAATTGGGGAGTTCATCCGGCAAGAAAGCCGCTTTCCGTTTCCCCGAAGATATGAATGGGAAAGTTCTGGTCCCACAATCATCAAATCCCTCCTCCGCCCAAACTCCGGGGACAACCGCCAACCTTTCTCTCACTGCTGATCGTGAAACCGAATCACTCATAATCAATGATTCTATTCCCGGCGTTTCAACCAGTTCGCGATTTACAGTTTATGTCAACCAGTTCATCGGCGAAATCTCCGCTGCCGATTAT
>CAZJQZ010000058.1:0-13605 GCA_964548045.1 uncultured Dehalococcoidia bacterium
TAACAGTTTGATACACCCGTTATCCAGATCGGTTTATCCGTGATCTTTCTGGCTTTGTCCTCACGCGCCAGAATCATAGCTATGGAACCATCCGAAACAGGTTTGGTATCCAATTGATGAATAGGATCAACCAGCATCTTCGATTTGAGGACATCTTCAACCGTGATATTCATAGGTTCCTGGGCAACAGGGTTTTTCATACCATTGCCGCGATTCTTCACCGCCACTTTGGCGATCTGTTCAGCTGTTACACCGTACTTTTCCATGTAGCGCCTGGCCTGCAATGCACCAGCAATGAAGAAGTCAAGACCCAGCGACCTCATCATGACGGGATCCATGGCGGCAGTTTCGATGATGCTCCTGTCTCCCATGGATTCCTTGGTGTGAGTAGAAACCAGAACCATATCAAAATGACCCGACAGAATCTGGGCATACGCGGCAAAAAGGGCATTAAGCGAATCCTCAGCTATCTTGTCCTCGGTAGCATGGTGTCCACCAACAAAGCTCATAACTCCCATACTGGAGATGGTCATGCCATCCCAGAAATCCTGCGAACAGGTTACTATGGACTCAATGTCTCCATTGCCGTCATCGTCGGTGAAGTTGAGCCCCGTCTCTTTCATGACCGGCTCTATCGTTTCCCATACCAACTCCCCCGCATTCACCTCATCCCTATTCGGTTGGAATTTGGTTTGGGCCACTGCTACAATTCCAACTCTATCAGCCATGTGCGCCTCCTTGTCATTCTATTCAGGTGAGTCTCAATAAATTCGCGTCTTCTTCAAACAGGCACTAACCCACCTCGATAACTTCTCTTTGCCATTTCACATGTCATCGGGGAAGCCATGATGCCTAAATACAAAATGATGTTTCTCTTAGCTATTCAGCGCTGTTCACACCAGCGACTGATTGAAGACTTCGCAATCCTCAATATCAGCCACTGGTGATTTACTGCGTACGCGTTTTACAGAACTCCAGGCCCGTTTGGCCTCGGGAATTCATCTCGCATTCTTTGGTTAATGATCTTCTGTTGTTCGACCAGGGACCACGGCTCCTCCTTGCCCGGCTGCTCCCATGGTTTCTCAAGATTGTGATCAGTTGCAATGATCTTGTAGCAGTTGTAGGACTCAGTACTACCGATGTTGGACCCTACCCACCAAGAACCACCAGTGCAATAAAGGTTCTTGACTGGAGTACGGTGATTGGCCAGTTCAGGAGTCGGCCTGCAGTCAAATGACTGGTACAATGGACGGTCATCTCCAGACATTGCCCCGTTCGGCTCCAGGTTCTTCATGTGATTGGCATCGTAGGGAGTCTGTGAGTCGATACCGATTACATTGTTCCAGTTCATATTTGGTGAGTGCCGGTTCCAGTATTCAATAAGCTCCTCGCCAAAGCGTTTCTTTATCTCCAGCCATTCCCGCTCGGTGTGCCAGCTGGCGGGAGGTGCCACCTGTTCGTTGTGAGCCATGTGCTTGCCGGGTGGCGCATAGGAAGGATCTCTCATGCTATCGCACCATACCGTGGAGCA
Source organism: uncultured Dehalococcoidia bacterium (assembly GCA_964548045.1). Classification (GTDB taxonomy): domain Bacteria; phylum Chloroflexota; class Dehalococcoidia; order SZUA-161; family SpSt-899; genus JBGLNL01. Next base: position 1,532 of record CAZJQZ010000058.1, read on the forward strand.
GAAGTGCTCCATCGGAGGCCACAAGCCCAGCTTCATGTACTGGGTCTCCTTGACAATATGCTCAGGATCGGCAGTCTCTGCCAGTCCCAGCCAGAAGGTTTCATTGATATCCGGATTGAACGCAGCTGCATGATACTTGGGTGCCTCATGACAGGCGATGCTGTACCAGAACAGGCAACCAAAAACAGCTTCCGTCAGCTCTACGCGGCGTATAAACTTGTCGTTAAGATTCTCTCTTCCAATAAGGTCAAATGCAAGCTGCCGGGGATTCAGGGTGCTCAAAACCAGCTTGTTCGCCTTGATTTGCGAACCGTCTGCCAGACGAATGCCCTTAGCCTCTCCGTTCTCAATTATGACATTATCTACATGGGCATGGGTGAAGAACTTGCATCCGCCCTGCACCAGTATCTGGTGGCAGGCATGAGCTATCTGGTGAGTTCCTCCCCGGAAGTAGCCGAGCCCCGGCATCTGGTATGCCACGCCTATCGATTCAGTTCCCACGCCCGGATGGGTGATATCAAATGCCCCGGAAAGAACGAGCCTTTCAATGCAATACTGGAGTTCCTTGCTGTCCCATTGTTCCCTTACCGCCCGCAGGTGGCTGGCATTCATCAACAGTTGATCCGGCTCGAAACCGGCCTCCAGCAACAGGGGATACAATTCGACCTGCCTTTCCATGTGCACCGGATCCAGCCTAAACTCCGCTGGATTGAACAGCCGATCCATCTGCACACCCTGCATCAGGTCGTTCTGCCACAGATTCCAGAATCTCAGCCACTGGTCAGCGTCCTTCTGCGAGAAGCGGGCCAGTTCTCTGGCTGTTTTTTCTTGGGTAGGGTCATCCTTCCAACTATAAATGGCAAGACAGCTTTCCTCTTGGATGAAGCTGCCGCCATCAGCGACCAGATACTGGTCGCGCTTTCCCCCGTATTCCCAGAATTCAGGAAAATCACGATAGAGTGGTATATGGTACCAGGGAAACGACATGCACGCATGGGTATTGCCCCGAAATCCCGGGGCTGAGGCTTCCTCAGTGGCCATGCATCCCCCAATCTCATGCCGCCTTTCAAATATACCTACGCTCATGCCACCATATTTCATTAGATACATGGCTGTATACAGAGCTGTAGTCCCCCCTCCCACTATTACCGCATCAAACGTTTGATCAGGCATAATTACCTCCTAAATTAATGTTTCTGAAACCACATGTTACTATCTAGATTACCATCCGCACTGTTGACTCTATGGCTTCTTGCGGCCAGCAAAATCGATCGGATTCTTCCCTCATTTCACAGGACGTTCGGAAGCTCAACCTGACTTAGGTGTATGTCCCATCGACTCGAACCACTTGGATATCCTGTCCTTGACTTCATCCGGCGAAGTATATCTATCATCGTAGAAGTCCATTCCAATGGTCAGGAAGGGAACTCCCAGTTCGCGGCATTTCTCGCGCATCATGCCTATATTGGCTGTGCCGTCCTTGTGTCCCATATATCCCGGATAGATAACGGCATCTATCTTATACTCTTTCACAATGTTCGTTATATCAGTAAGGAAGAGGTCTGCCAGACCCCGCGCCTGCCTGATCATGGGTACGTCATTCAAAGCTCTTGCAGCCAGTGATCTCATCATGGTATCCATGTTTGTTGTGTCAAGCTGGGAGTAGGGTGCATAACCAAACATATCCATGACTATCACTGCTCCCCATTCTTCCTCCAGCCACGGGAACAGATCCATGGTTATTCCCAGAGACAAAACATCGAACCACAATAGCCTGATCTTCTCATCAGGAACAGCCCCCTTCCCCTGCTTGACCAGTGCTTCAGCATCCGCAATGACATCTCTGATCCATCCAGTACCTTCGGGCTGGCCACAAAGATTGGTGGTCAGTGTTCCGAACACCTGCAATCCCATGCCTCCGCCATGCGGACAGGGTACTGCTCGCCTCAGTTGACTATATTCATCCCAAAGCGCATAGGCTATGTTTGACTCTTCACAAACCTCACGAAGCTTGTCCTCCGTTAATTTGAGACCGGTGTGCTTTTCGAGGAATGCTACCATCTCAAAGAGCTGATCAGTATAGTAAGCCAGGCTTCGCTCATCATCCCAGTAGGGCGGGTCAGCGCCGAACACCGGGACATCTTTCCACTTTTCATCGTTGGCCATTAACTGGTGCACTACATTGATACCGTCGCAGGGGTGCATCATGGCAATGATCGCAGTGGGCGGCGGGACGAGATCTGATACCACATAGTAAGCCGCTTGCCTGATGATGGTACACAGGTCCGTAGCGAACAACTGCCCGCTTGCATCAACTTCAGCCTGATAGTTTGGGTTAAGCATACCGGTGAACGCGGGAGTCAGGAAAGTACTCCAGGGCAGTTCCATGGCAGTATATATCTCCGGGGCACAGCAGAAATAGCTGCTTATAAACGGTTCGCCGGATATATAGCGCCTTATCAACTCGTTGTGATGATCAACGAAGGCCTTCGTGGGAACTTCAGCAAGATTATTGCCCTCGGTAACAGATTGGGTAAAGCTCTCCACCATCATCTTAATCGTATCGCGCTCTTCTATTAACTTTTGTAGACACTGGTCAGTCATTTTAGTTTCAGTCATCTTCTGCCTCCCTATAGTGTTTCCATGAATGCCTGGATTCTGGTTCTTATCTGTCCAGCGGTGCCACCCATCAAGTATTCCCTGTCCATATAGAAGAATGGAATACCTGCTTTCTTCATGTCCAGGTTAAGCATATAGTATTCACCAGCCCAAAGGTCGCAGAACGTCATTCTCAGACCGACCACGCCGTCAACCTTGTAGTCCTTAACCATATCCTGAACATACTGGGATCTTCGCTTGTATTCCCCGAACAACCGCGGACAGTGTTGTCTATCCTGGATGGTATGTTTGGCAAGAGCATCCAATGGATCTTTGATACTCTCATTTACGTCCACCGCAAATGCCCTGGTCCCGAAACACTGGTTATCGGCGACCACCAGCGCTCCAATATCTTCCATGTTCTTGACATACGACGGGTCATCGAAGATACTTCCCACCAGCAACAGTCTTTTGCTATAGTCCTTGATGCCTTCCGCATCCTTCAATTCCTCCAGAAGGTCTTTCAACATTTGATTGAATTCCGCTGGAGGTATGGAGGTGCTGGCCACAACAGCAGCCAGCGAATCCGCGCCGGTGATCGGCGGGTTGTCACTCTTCCTGAGCTCGAAGAGTTGTCTCAACAGGCGCCTTTTCTCATTATGGATGTTTATAGCCTCCCGAAGCTTATCATCGGTGATGGTTATGCCCAGGTGCTTTTCCAGACCCTCTTTAAAGAATACGAGTTCTTCCCGCCACCAGGCCACCTGCTTGTCACCGGTGAACTTGGGAAGGCTCATCATTCTGGTCAGCGGAGTACTGACTTTTCGCCACCAGTTGTCATACATACGACGTACGTGGTCGCAATTATTGAGCCAGACCATAGCCTCAACAAAATCGTATTCCCCATTCAGCCCCATATTGAAGGCATGCCGGCAAAAGCTGCAGTTAATACTGCTCACATACGCATCTGCCAACTCCGTCCCCGTACTTCCGGTAGCCCTCACCCGGATAGGAGCCATGCCGGCAGCTGTGATAATCTCCTCAGGGGCATAGCAGCACCAGTAACCCATCACCTTGCCACCCTTATCCATCCACTTTTGCAGTTCGGGATTAACTATGGTATTCGCGGCTGTCCTGAATGCTTCCAGATTCTTAGACTTTACACTTGTTTCCAATTCTCCTCCTCCTTTCTAGATGATCACTGTTCCAGTCTTTATCTTTTACTTGTAATTCTTCGCTTTTCTAAGGGAGCCCTTTGTCCTTAACGACGGTCATTTACTTGGCAATCCCAGACCAAATGGTCCGGCGATAATATTCCTGGACATCTCACTGGTGCCACCGGCAAGACTCCAGGCCCTTGAGCTTAGATACATGTGCCTGAACCTGCCTCCAAGTTGCGCACATTTGGAGGTGTCATCCAGCTGCCCATAGAGCCCGAGGATTTCCATTCCCAGATTACTCAGCTTCTGAGCAACTCGGGCGCCATAGATTTTATTCTGGCAACCGGGAATAACGGTCATCATGCCCTGGGCGATCATCCAATTTATTCTATCTCCCAGATTTCGCCCGACTTCAAGCTCTATAGCCATCTCACCCAACTTGTTTCGAATGAGAGGATCTTTGGCTAAAGGCTGCCCATTAACTTCAGTCTCCTTGCAATATTCCACCAATTGATCAAAATATCTCATGGCATTGTGGAGGATGACGAGCCCATAGCTTCTCTCAATAGTGAAAGCGTACATGCTGACGTCTTTCCCTCTATTCTTTGCTCCCAGAAGATTTTCCTTGGGAACCTTGACATCGTCATAGAAGACCTCACAAAAAGCTCCAAGCCCGGTAATCTGTGTTATCTGGCGCAGGGTAATACCGGGACTCCTGGGATCGATAATAAAAACACTTATTCCATTGTGTTGTTTGTCTGCATTTGGATCAGTTCGAGCATAAACCACACACCAGTCGACATGATGAATGCCAGTATTCCAAATCTTCTGGCCATTAAAGAGATAATGATCTTCTTTCTCTTCAGCTTTCAGTTGAAGGGAGAACATATCTGAACCAACATCAGGTTCGCTCATCCCGATGGCGTATTTCACTTCTCCGCGGGAAATGGGAAAAAGAAACCGCTTCTTTTGTTCTTCGGTGCCAAACTGCAAAATCAGGTCGCCCTGACAGGCGGCAATGTCCATCCCCGGTATCCCATTGTAGATTAGCTCCTGATTTAGAATCCAGGACTTTGCCTCGCTCTCCTGCCCGCCGTATTCCTTCGGCCATCCTAATCCTATCCAACCTTTAGCACCCAGCCTTTTCCATATTTCCGCGGCAATCTGTTTAATATCCTCCCGCTCCTCTTCCTCAGGTCCGGGATCAACTCCCGCAAAACCGGGAGGCAACACATCGCGGAACATCTCCTGAACCCAATCCCTCACCTCATTCTGGAAGGCCTGCTCCTCTTCATTTAAACGAAAATCCATCATACTCCTTTCGCAGGCCTATAGCCCCAGTTCCTGTGCAACAATTTCGCGATGAAAATCGGAATCCCCGAACAGAACCTCTCCGGCCTTAGCTCTACGGAAATAAAGCTCCAGATCGTGGTCCTTAGTGAAACCGATGGCTCCATGTATTTGATGTGACACGGTAGTGACTCTCCTGTAAGCATCGTTGATCCATCCTTTGATAACGGACACCTCTTTAGCGCAGGAAAGCCCCTCATTCATTTTCCATGCCGCCTTATGTAAAGTGATCCGAGCGCTATCAGCATCAAGGGACATATCGGCGATATAGTGCTGAATAATCTGGAAAGCGCCTATGGGTTTGCCAAACTGTATCCTGTCTTTTGCATATTGAATGGTCATCTCCAGGACCTGCTGGTTTCCACCTACCATTTCTGCGGATTTGGCCAGCGCTGCCCATTCCACGATCTTTTTCACCATCGTCCAACCCTGGCCCACCTCGCCCAGAACATCTTTTTTAGTCACTTTCACCTTATCAAAGACCACCTCGCACTGTTTGTCTCCTGCGATAGTGCTGAGAACAGTAGTGCTTATCCCGGGACTTTTTGCATCAACAAGAAAGAGAGTGATTCCTTCTTCAGGACTGGCTGTTTGGTTTGTTCTGGCAACACATATTATCCAGTCTGCAATGTTCGCATCCGGTACGAAAAGTTTCGTCCCGCTTATCAGATAATCGTCTCCTTCGGGTGTAGCCAAAGTCCGGATAGAAACAGCGTCATATCGGGCACTGGATTCCGTAAGAGCTAAAGTGAGGATTGCCTCACCCTTGCATATTTTCGGCAGGATATCCTGCTTTTGCTCCTCACTTCCCCATTCCATGACGGGTAAACCGCCAAGGACAACAGTGGAGAAGAAGGGCCCGGGAAGACAGGCACGCCCCATCTCTTCCATAAGTACTACCAAATCAAGAAAACTCATTCCCCCGCCATCGTATTTTTCAGGGAAAGGAAGTCCCAGCCAGCCAAGCTCAGCCATCTCCTTCCAGAGCTCAGGAGGATTTCCCAATTCGTCAGCCTCCATATCCCGAACCAGGGTTTTGGGGCATTTATCAGCCAGGAAATCACGAGCCGACTTCCACAGCATTTCCTGTTCTTCGCTAAAAGCTAGATCCATTATTGTTACCCCTTTCTAGTGACATGGTAAAAAAACACTACTTAAGCAGCTTCGCCGCAAGCTCGGAAAGCCCCAGCCTCTCCATCGTCTCCGTTGATGGGCGGCCGTCATCACCGAGCCCCCTTGCCGGATAGAACTCTTTAAGCATGATATCCAAATTGGGCGCCTTACCTGCGGCTCCGCCATCGGTGGGTGGTGTCAGTATCTGCCGCGGCAACCGATCATCCGCCGCGGTTATGCCCATAAGGTTGTCTAAGCCTCTCTTGGTGAGCCAAATGCGTTCGCCGCACTCCTCTACTTCTTTGAAGGTATAATCGAAGCCGCTGGCCGCACTCAGCAATTCGGCCACGTCATCCCCATTAAGCACAAATATGATCATGTAACAGAAGGCGGCCGCATTGAATATCTGTCCCAGGTCTTGAGCGTGCTTCGCCAACTCGCCGGCACCTTCATTCTTCCCTACGTCGATACCTAAAGGCAACCCAATTTCCGGCCAGTCAAGTATACCTGAGCTAATGGCATATGATGCATCATTGGTATGGCACGCCCCGCGAATACCCGTTGCATATCCCAACCCTAATATGTAGTCGGCCCTGGGGTCATGCATCGGGACTTCCATCCCTTTGATCTCGACGGCATAATCAGATGCGTTCCCGCCGATCTTTTGGGCAGCACGCTTGGAGCCCTCGGCCAGAACATCTCCAAAGTCCTCACGCCTGGCTATCTTCTCTATTATCTTCAAAACAGCTTCGGCATCGCCCCACTTCAACTCGATGCCGTCGGTATCACTGGTAGTGATGAGTCCGTTCTCGAAGCATTCCATGGCCATGGCGATTGTAGAACCGCATGAGATAACGTCCAGACCAAAATCGTTACACACTTCGTTCATCTTGATAACCGCCGCCATGTCACCGATCATGAGCAGACTGCCCAGGCTGGCAACCCCTTCATACTCCGGCCCCGGCCCCTCCGAACCCTTGTAAGGGCCTTCGGCAACGCGGACCACCCGCTTGCAAGCTATCGCACAGCCATAACATGAGTCATTGCTAACATAGAAATCCGGGCCGCTCAGTACGCCCCCCTCGATCTGGGACGATATAGCGGTGTTATCACCAACTGTCCAGTTCTTGCCCGGCAGGTCTCCGGTCATGGCGCTTAGCCCCATAGCTGCATTGGTACCCTGCTCAGTCAGAACCTGAATAGCGATATTCTCCTTGGCCTTGTCGAGGATAATCTTGCGCCTGGCATTGAATCTTTCAGGATCAGCGAGGGATACTTTGCCACTACCCTTAACAAATACGGCTTTCAGTTTCTTGGAACCCATCACTGCCCCTAATCCACAGCGCGCAGCGAAGTTCTTCTTCTCGCTGCTTATCCCGGCGAACCTGACAAGGTTCTCCCCAGCCACACCTATCGACGTCAGCGTTCCCTTATTCTTATCACCGTGGCGCTCCTTAAGGATGTCGGTCACCTCATGAGTGTTCTTGCCCCACAGGTCAGAGGCATCCTTGATCTCCACCTTGTCGTCAATGACGACTATGTACACTGGCTTATCAGACGCGCCTTCGACGACGATTCCATCCCATCCGGCTGACCTCAGTTCATGGGCAAAGCTGCCCCCACCACTGCTCTCACCCCAGATATTGGTCAACGGGGATTTAGCACATATGGAGAAGCGCGCCCCTCCAGGGATAGTTGTACCACTGGTAGGCCCGGTCAGAATAAATAATGGATTATCAGGCGAGAACGGATCAACATCGGGCGAAACGCGGTCGAGCATGAGCTTAGCACCCAGACCACTGCCCCCGATGTACTTGCGTACCGTATCCTTCTCCACCGTGGAAGTTTTCGTGGCACCGGTGGTCAGATTGACCTCCAGAAGTTTCCCTTCATAACCTGCCATCAGCTACCTCCTTTCGCTTGCCTCCACACCAGGCATCCCACCCAAACGAAGGAACGAGAGTTCCCTGTTCTTCGCCAAAAACCAGATCCATCGATAGGTCTCCCTTTCTTTTGGTATATCCCCAAAACCCTACAGGATATATCCGTTCTCTCTGGATTTTGTGACGATCTCGGGTTCTTTCCACCACTTTTCGATGCCGCATTCCTCGGCAACGGTGTTGGCACAGTTGTATCCCGGACCCCAGATAACACAGCCGCCCGGCCAGACACCCGCTCCTCCAACAAAGAGGTTTTTGATCGGGGTGACGTTGTGGGAGCACTCCTGATTGGGCCTGAGATATCCCATCTGCAAGGGGTGATACTGGCCCTGTTTGTAGGAACCCTTAACCATGTTTGCGAACTTGTTCTGGATGTCCGCCGGGGTGGTAATGTTCCACCAGAGCACCTTGTCGTCAGTCATATTGGGCGCATATTTCACTAAGGTGCGCAGTTGATATGCAGCGAGCTCACGCCGGTAGTTGAAGTTGAGGTACCTCTCGGATCCACCATCCTTGTGATCAAAGGGGGCCATCTGGGAAAGAAGCCCGGATGCTCGGCCCGGTGGCGCCTGATAGGGATCATGAACTGATGGGAAGCTAGCGATATAGCCTGCCGTTTCCGGCAATTCACCGGTAGCCATTAATTCCCATTCATGGATCAGTTCGTCGCAACTGTCATAGCCAAGTACATACATGAAGGATTTGTTGATATCCGGATTGGATTCGGCACATGTGAACTTCGGCGGTTCCTCGAGAGCCAGATGTGTATCAAGCAAGCTCCACTTCTCCCACTGCCAGGCATTGCACATATCCACGAAATCCTTCTCCAGATTCTCTTTTCCGACATAATCAAGGAAGGTCTTGTGAACATCGATGGTGCTTACCACCGCCTTGTTGGCCATATATTTGGTGCCATCCATCAGTTCAACACCTTTGGCAGTGCCGTTTTCAACGATGATGCGTTTGATCCGGACGCTGGTCCTGATCTGTCCCTGCTCCTCGAAGTAGGCCTTCAACACCGCGTTCGATACCCTGTGAGAACCACCGACAGCCAGCTGGTAGTTGCTCATGCGGTTGAAATAAAGAGGGATGAGATAACCGACACCGGACTGACTATGATCCAGGCCCCAGTGGCAGACACCGTACATCATGAGGGTTCTGACATAGTCGTTCTCGAACCGTTCTTTGACTACTTCCTCTGGTGTACGCTCAGCATATTCCGTGAGGCGTCGACCCAGTTCAGAGTTCTCTGCCCGGGCAGCCATCAGGGGAGCCGGTTCCGGTTTGACGAAGGTCTGCGGACCCACGATCTCCCGCATCAGTTCATCGCATTCAGCGTACCATTCCTTGAAGGATTCGGCATCTTTGGCGGAAAACTGGGCGATAGACTTGGCGGTCTTTTCAGGGTCGGCGTAGACGCACACGGCTCTCCCATCCGGAGTAGGTAAGGTCCACTGGAGATCAGGCTTGACGTGCGTAAGATTGTATCTCCCTTCAAAGTCAAAATCCGTGTAGATGGGAGCGTAATCCACCATCATGTGGAAGATGGCGTGTGTATTATGGAAGTATTCCGGAATGGTGATCTGCTCAGTAGCCAGACCTCCCCCGGCTTCATACCGCTTCTCCAGCAACAGGACCTTTTGCCCTGCTTTGGCCAGATAGGCGCCGATCTGCATCCCGTTCGGGCCGGCTCCGATTATGATTACGTCGAATTCCCTTTCCATGATTTCCTCCTTATTAAAATAGTTTTGATTACCAGTTCTTCACAAAAACAGCTCTATTCCCAAATTCCCAACTCACATCAACGTTATCTCCTGACAATCCGGATCAACTATGAGAGTTGGTTCAGTTAGACTCTGCACCTCTTCAGGGGTCCATCCCGGAGCAATTTCTTTCAATACAAGACCGTTTTCGGTCACCTCGATTACAGCGATGTCAGTGACAATCAGATCAACGCAATTGAGCGCTGTTATGGGGTAGGTGCATTCTTTCAGGATCCGGGGCTGTCCATCTTTGGTGGTGTGCGTCATAGATATGATCAGCCTCTTCGTTCCTATGGCCAGGTCCATGGCACCACCAACAACGCCTACCTTCCTTTCGGGTACCATGTAGTTCGCCAGGTCTCCCTTTTCGGAAACCTGAAACGCCCCCATGACGCTCACGTCAACATGCCCGCCTCTTATCATGGTAAAGGCCTCGGCGTGATCGAAGCAACTCATGCCAGGCAACTCGTGCACCGTCTGACCACCGGCATTGACCAGATCGTAGTCCCCCTCACCCGGGGCGGTCATCTCACCGAAACCGAGAACACCCATCTCAGCATGGAATATCACTTCCCTGCCCGCGGGGACGAAGTTACTTGCCATACCGGGCATCCCTATTCCAAGATTGACTACGTCACCGTCCTGGAACTCCCTGGCTACCCGAAGACCGATGGTCTGTCTATCCAGCCTGAATTTGTCTTCCATGATGTAACTCATCACCGGTTAGTTGCCTTTCCTCTCCAGGAACTTCTGGTGGGACTGTCTGGCTGCCTCGCTGATCTCTACCTCCGCGCCCTCGACGACATCGGGACGCACCACCACTCGATCCACGTAAATGCCCGGGGTGTGGATGAAGTCAGCGTCGAGTTCGCCCAGATCCACAATCTCATTCACTTCGGCCACAGTCACTGCCGCTGCGCCTGCCATGACAGCATTGTAGGTTCTTGTTGTTCTCCTGTAGACCAGGTTGCCCCAGCGATCGGCCTTATCGGCCTTTATGAGAGCGAAATCCGCTTTGATGGGAAGTTCAAGAATGTATTCTTTGCCATCGATGATCCTGGTCTCTTTCCCCTCCTGCAACACCGTGCCTATTCCCACTGGTGTATAGACCCCACCGAGTCCAGCCTTGGCAGCCCGAATTCTTTCGGCCAGCGACCCCTGGGACGCCATCTCCAACTCCACCTTCCCCGCTCGCAGCAGCCTTTCGAAATTGTTCTCGTAAATGGCGCTCACCGGGGCGGTAGTGATAGCTTTCTTTACCTGACCGTTCCGCACGAGGATGTCCTGATCCTCAGGAAACTTGAAACCCAACAGGCTCCAAACATCCTTGCCGAAACCGGCCACACAGGCGACCATGGTCAAGTCTTTCACGCCCTTGCGGGCCACGGCCTCTAAAAGCAGGGAGGGGGCACCCGCCACCACACCAAAGCCGCCGACTAATATGGTAGCGCCATCCTGCATATCGGCGACAGCATCATCGAAACTGGAGACAATTTTGTTTATTGGCATAGTGTATTCCTAAACCTTAAAACCAGCATATCCCAGACAGATGGATTTATTTCGGGAAGTCCAAATATTTTAAGTACACGAAATAATACCATACCATTATGTCGATGTCAACCCACATTTTTTATGATTTTGACTTGTTTATAGATGCTAAAGACCGATCATCCTCAAGTTGTGAAAAACACAGATGATCCTCTTGCCATCGGCAGCCAACAGCCTGCAATAATAACAACCATAAATTAACGGCATATATATTAGTTCTAACCTTTATACGTTTGGTTGTTTTATTAGGCGAAGTACCACGAGACAAGCTGGGGGAGGTATCCGTCAACACGAGAGGAAATCTCGAAATGTCGGCAATTGTAGACTTTGGGGGACAGACTGGGGTATAATTTTTAGCTAGTGGGCCGGTAGCTCAGCGGTAGAGCACCGGACTTTTAATCCGGGTGTCGAGGGTTCGAGCCCCTCCCGGCTCACCATTTTTTAGCTTCAAAATCGCCGATTTTCGGGAAATCATAGAACCCCCTGTTTCTTTAAATCCACTTTTTTGCTTAACAACTTGCACGTGACCAGCTACGGATTGTTTACTTAACAAAGTATTTGAAGCTGTTCACGTTGAGGCGTCAGAAAATCGGTCAAGCAAA
>CAZJQZ010000059.1:0-13407 GCA_964548045.1 uncultured Dehalococcoidia bacterium
CGCCGCTTTCTAGCATTCGCGGTATTTCGTATTTAAGGCGTGTGGCTGTGCATGAAATACGAAATACCGCGAATGCTGGAAAGCGGCGGTGGGGCGATTGTTAATACCTCTTCGATGGCCGGACTTGTAGGTTTCCCAGCAAAGGCTCCTTATGTTGCCAGTAAACATGGAGTGGTGGGCCTGACCAGGACTGCTGCTCTGGAGTATAGCGCCCAGGGAATTAGGGTGAATGCCGTTTGTCCCGGTGTTATTCATACAACGATGGTGGGAGAGCTTCTCGAATCTATGCCTGAGGTGATTGAGAGCCTGAATAAACAGGCTCCTGTTGGCAGGATTGGCCAACCAGAAGAAATAGCCGAGGCAATCTTGTGGCTGTGTTCCGATGCGGCCTCGTTTGTCACCGGGCACTCACTGGCAGTTGATGGCGGATATGTGATCCAGTAATGTCGGGGATTTTGTCTGGCGACCTCCTCGCTCAGTTGGGGAATTGCACCCTCTGTCCCCGTAATTGCGGAGCTGATCGCATATCAGGCAAACTGGGGTACTGCCGTAGCGGAGCCGGATTTGGCATCAGTTCGATTTTCCCCCATCGCGGTGAGGAACCGGTCATCTCGGGGCCCCACGGAATCTGCAATATCTTCTTCACCCACTGCAATATGCAGTGTATTTTTTGCCAGAACTACCAGATCAGCCGAAACACTCAATCTGATGCTGCTGATCAAATAGAACTGGATGATATCATCCGTCATATCGAAGCCATTCTCGATAAAGGTATCAATGCCGTTGGATTCGTTTCCCCTTCTCATTATCTGCCGCAGATGAAATCCATTGCAAAAGCGCTGGAAAGCAGGGGCAGGAACCCGATATATGTTTTCAACACCAACAGTTATGATCGAAAGGAAACCATCGAATCGCTCGAAAGTTTGATTGGCGTTTACCTGCCCGACCTCAAATACATGGATGAATCTCTGGCGGTCGAATATTCCGATGCCCCAGGTTATCCCGAAATTGCGACTGCGGTGCTGAGGGAGATGTATCGACAGAAAGGGGCGAATATAGTTCTGAATGAAGAAGGGGTGATCGAATCCGGTCTGATAATCCGACACCTGATTCTGCCGGGGCATATTGAAAACAGCAAAGCTTGTCTGCGATTCATCGCTGAAGAGCTTTCCCCATCGGTTCATATTTCACTGATGTCGCAGTATTACCCGACACCGCACGTTGCCGGACACCCGAAGTTAGGCAGATACCTGCTGGCCGAAGAATATGAAGAAGTGCTGGAAGAATTCGAGCGGCTGGGATTCTGGCGAGGATGGGTTCAGGAACTCGACAGCCCTCATTGCTACCGGCCGGATTTTGCCAAGCCGGATGCTTTTGAGTAAAACGTGTCCCTGAATTTGCATCTTCAATTCGGGCATAAAGCCCTAGGCTACTACCGAATACTGATCCCTTTTTTCACATTCAATAGCGTTGTTGTGCTATCCGCTGTGATATCGTAGGTGCCGGGTGCGATCGGATCAGGGCACTGGAAATAGGCTCTCGTGCCTCCGTCGGTACTTATGGCTGTGGTAGTGCCACTGAAATAATACATGGCAGAACCGGGATTCAAAAACCATGAATCCGGTTTTCCGGTCGAATAAAAGCCAATGTTTATGGGTATTTCCCATCCACTTTGCGGACGATTTGTGCCTTGCAGATTGACCTGAATTGCCACCGTGATTTCAGACGAGGTGGTAGCCGAAACACCATCCGAGCTCTGGCTCTGTCCAGTTGTTGCGTTTCTGAAAGCCCGAACCCGGTAGAAATACTCGGTTTCATTGCTAAGCCCGGTAACAGCATAGCTTGTTACATCGCCGACATCCAGGTTGTCGTATCCGCTGACCATTGATGAAAAACCGCTATCGGTGGCGACATCGAGGTAGTATTTAGTGGGAGTCCCGCCGATGGCAGGTGCGGTCCAGTTAGCGGTGAAAGTCGAAGTGCCAGCATTGGTTGCTGCCAGCGTGCCCGGCCGGACCATTGCATACGATTCAATCCAGTCGGAATCATCCATATTGTAAAGCGTTCCATTATTATGATTAGTAGTGAAATCACCCAGCAGCGTGCCCTGATCGTGGTCGAATCGATAGTAAGCTGCCAGTCCTGCCTCATTGCCGATCAGAGATTGATTCATATTAGCCAGCATCTCACTGCCGGAACGGGCAACGTTCCAAATTCGGACTTCATCAATTTTGCCACGATATATCTCTCCACCATAGTCTTCTGTGCCCAATTTTCCTATTTCAATGTCTGAAGAATTATCGGTATTGGTGGCTGATGCTCCAACGGGATATTCGGTTCCATCAACGTAAAGGAAGATATTCCCTGAACCGCTACGCACTGCTGCAACATGATGCCATTTACTGTCCCCCTGAATATTTGGCCCGGCGGTGAAGTTTTCTCCGGCTGCCAGCTCAAGCTGTAGCTGATAGCCTGAAAGACAAAGTGAATACCAGCTTGCCGTTCCCGCTCTCTTGGTAACAATGCGTTTCCAGATGGAACCGGTTGTGTTCTGGTTCTGGACCCATGCTTCTATAGTGAATGCCCCAGAGCCAAATTGCAGGCTTGCGGAATCAGGAACCTGCACAGAATCGTTGCCGCCGTCAAAATCTAAACAATTCCCGGGAGGGGGCATAGGAACTGCAAACAAAGTTTCATCAACGCCCATATCTACAATTGAGCCGGGAGACGTATCTCCATCGATAATGCGATTATCTCCTTCAAAATCAACAGGGATTTCGCCAACAACCGTGTTGCTGCCTGCATCAATACAAGGTGAGAAGTTCGCTATCAAATGGAGATCCCCATTGCCGGGATCAACGAACAACGGATCGCGGTCAATGTTGCCGGTTCCGATGTAACCATCTTGAATATCGCTATAGGTGATTAGTGAAGAAGTGGCGTTGTCATATATCTGATTCCCCGTAGGGGCTGTGTTTCCCCAGAAAATGCAGTTGGTGAGAATCGGTGGGATTACACTGTGACTGTTGTAAAGTCCGCCTCCATACTGGATGGTCGAATTATTGTACAATGTACAATTTTTAACAATAGTTACCGGGTCGGTGTGATTGTAAATACCGCCGCCGTAGACAGCAGTATTGCTATCAAAAGAACAATTAATAATGGTTGGATGTGAAGAGAATCCCGCCCCCATGCGTTGCCGAATTACCGGATAAAACGCAGTTGGCAATACTGGGGGTGCCACCTGAAAATTACAACCCACCTCCACCACTTGCTGTATTTCCGGAAAAGATGCAGTTGTTGATAACCGGCGAGGAGTCGTCGTTTCTAATTCCCCCTCCGTAACCACTGGATATGGCGGAGTTGCCTGAAAACACGCAGTTTGAAATAGTCGGTGAAGAATCAATGTTGTACATACCGCCGGCACTGCTGCTGGAGCCGCCGGTGACAGTAAATCCGTGTAGCTTTGCAGACGCAGTTAATCCGGTAGCGGTGATCCCGATGCCTGCATTATTGCCGTCAATTATACAGGTAGAAGCTCCAGATCCCAGGATGGCGCTATCCTTATTCCACGTCAGGTTTTCAACATATGTTCCCGCAGCTACGTTGATCGTGCCAGATATTGTTATGGCATAAATGCCTTTCCGGATATTATCGTATGCGTCGTAGTTCCATGTGTGACCGTCATTAGGACAAATGTCACAATAATCATCATCTACCCAGACTTCATCGGGGAGCGGGACAGCCGATTCATCAACTCCCATATCAACAATCGCGCCGGGAATTACATTGCCATCGATTATGCGGCTGTCACCCTCAAAGTCTTCATTTATTCCGGTAGCAGCCGCATTGCTTCCGCTATCGATACAGGGGGAAATCACCAGTAAATGAAAGTTCCCACTTTCTGGACTCTTGAATTCGGGGGTTTGATCAATATTCCCTGTCCCGGTGTAACTGCCCTGAATATTGCTGTAAGTTATGATTGGTGTAGCGGCATTGTCAAAAACCTCGCTTCCTGCTGGAGCGGTGTCGCCCCACAGGATGCAATTGGTAACGACTGGAGTACCTCCTCCGTATGTGTACAAGCCGCCGCCTTCAGTTCCGGCTGAGTTGCCGTATAGCGTACAGTTGGTGATAGCAGGGGAACAATCCTCGTAGGTAGATATCCCGCCACCTCTGTAATCCGATGTATTATCATAAAAGGTGCAATTTATGATAGTCGGTGAAGACTGGTAAGCGGATAAGCCGGCGCCGTAATGCGAAACGGAATTCCCTTCAAAGGTACAGTTTTTCAGCGTAGATGAAGTATCGCTACCGATATGCACTCCGCCACCCCAGCCGCCATGTCCGGGACTGCCACCTATAAAAGCCCCCGAACCACCGGCGCCGCCGTTTCCGGTCAGGTTATCCACAAAGTTGCAATCCATCGTGGCTACCGAAGAGCCATCGCAAAATACAGCACCGCCCTGCCCGCCCCATCCGCCATGCCCGCCCTCATATCCGCTACCGCCATTGCCGCCATGCCCTGTCCAGTTACCCTCAAAAACGCAATCACTGATATTAAGTGATACACTGTTGGAATTGCTTATGGCTCCGCCCCATCCCCCTCTGCCGCCATCCCCGATTTCACCTGCATAGCCCGAGCTTCCATTTGCCCCGGTCCCGGTCCAATTTGCCGTAAATACGCAATCATTTACTGAGGTGTTTCCGCCACTGTTAAAGATAGCGCCTCCATCACCACCATTGCCTCCTGTAGAGTCATCGTCATCTTGGCAATAACCTGTACCGCCGGCTGCGCCGCCGTTGCCAGTCGAATTACCTGAAAAGGTGCAGTCCGTGAGGGTCGGCGAAGAATTCAGATTGTAGATGGCGCCGCCATCACCACCGGCCCCACCCGGTATACAATCACCAACAGCATTGCCGCCCGGTCCGGTTGAATTGCCTGAAAAGGTGCAATTTGTTAGGGTCGGACTGGAACTGGTGTTGTACATTCCGCCACCATTTCCGCCCTTGCCAGCCGGGTTTCCGCTGGTGCCCGGTCCGGTTGAATTGCCTGAGAAGGTGCAATTAACGATTGAGGGTGAACAATTATCGTTGTACATTCCACCGCCACTGAGATTAATATCTGTGCCGCTGGCATAGCCACTCTCGATAGTTATGCCATCGAGGAGGGCGGAACTGTTCAGTGCCAGACTGCCGGGATGATAGAAAACATGGTAGCAGTTGTCATTAACATAGCCTGGTGTGCCAATATCCCCGCTGAAAACAGTTTTGTATGGTTCCCAGTCACGCTCTGCCCATGTTGGACTTCCTGCACTTGAGAAACCGCCGTAAATGGCAACGCCGTTTTTCATTTGAAAAGAATCGGCGCGATTTGGCCCCGGAGTATAGGTTCCCGCTGCTATCCAGACCTGCCCCCCACCGGAAGCAAAAACGGAATCGATTGCCAGTTGGGGTGTTCCGGTAGCTGTCATCCAGGATGTGCCATCACCGGTCCAGCCTTCTCTGGCATAGCGGATAGTGTCTGCCTGCGCTCCGGCAGGCAGGGATAGCAGAAAAGCAATGATGATACTGAACGTAAGAAAGAACGCAAAGGCAAAAAGAGTATAATTTTTCACAATCGCTCCCCTGAATCCGTTCGCATTTATGAGGAGCGAATTCGGATTGGCCTGCCTCAATTATATCATGGCGCTTTTTGAGGGAGATATCGGATTATGTTGAATTTCGGTAAATGATAGGTTAATAATCATTTCAAACAAGAGCCTCACACTAAGTTGAACAAAATGGGCGGAATAGTGGTTTGCAATTATGTATCAGATTGAAAACGCCCTATAGAGAGGGTGCCTTTGCGCATCGGGCGCATTTTTTATCTCGACTGTTTTGGGGTCCAACCCCTCTTTTTTTAAGTATCGGTTTCACCTCTTCGATGAATCTGGCAACCCAGGGGCACTGCCTGGAATACAGCATTGCCAAAGGCAGAAGAAACGGCGGGGCAGAGCCAGGAATCAGGGGGAATGTGGGCTAAGCCCACCACACGATATGCGGTCCCCGACCATTTATTCTCTTTGGGTACAAAATACCCCGTGGCTTGCCACGTAAATGTCATTCCCGCGCAGGCGGGAATCCAGATGGGTGGTGGGGCAATGGATTCCGGCTCGGAGGCCGGAATGACATTATTGATAACCCCGCTGCTTGCGGAGGGGTAGTTCATTCATAGTCCTGAACCGTTTTTCTGCGGTCCCCAACCATTTATTGATGGTCCTTAACCATTTTTCCGTGGTCCGCAACCATTTATTGATGGTCCTGAATCATTTTTCTGTGGTTCCCAACCGTTTATTGATGGTCCTGAACCGTTTTTCTGTGGTGACCAACTATTTATTGGTGGTCCTGAACCGTTTTTTCGTGGTACCCAACCATTTTCGCATGGGCATATGAACCAAATATCAGGGATCGATCTGTTCCCAAGCGGTTCCGTTATGGAAATAGAGATGCTGATCGTCGCCAACATACAAGCCGCCAAGGGCGCCTGAAGGCGGGCTGGACTGGGGCTCCAAGCGCATCACTCCGTCGATGTGGACTTCTTCATTAATTCGCCCCTTTGAACTTGCAAGCTGCTACAAAAGCACGAATTCCGATTAACCCATCGCAATTGGAACGGCATGCACTGCGGGGAGTTATCAGGTTCGCTACGTTTGGCTAAAGAACCGGAGAATTTTCTTCGGGTAAAACATGGCGTGTCTCTACCTGGCATGAGTATATTTAATCACCCGGGTTTTTTCTACCGTAATGAGTCCTTCCTGAACAGCTTCATCCAAAAACGGCCATATTCTTTTGAGGTTTTCTTCGGTATCGACGATCTCGATCACGACCGGCAAATCTTCCGAGAGTCGCAGAACCTTGGCGGTGTGGATTCGGCTATTGGCGCCGAATCCCATGACCCCACGGATCACGGTGGCCCCGGCCAAATTCAGTTCCCGCGCCTTGAGCACGATTTGTTCGTACAGTGGTTTTCCTTTATGGCGATCCGTCTCGCCGATGAAAATCTTGAGCCGGTATCCTTCGGAAGGCAGTTTCATAGGGAATCCCCCTTCTATCTGAAGACGTTGACCAGATATCGAGAAGTGACAAATCCGAGAAAGCATAATCCAATGCAGGCGAAATTACTTGCCAGTATGTAAACCAGAGCCAGCTTGATCTCTCCGTCTCTGAGCATGTTGATGCTCTCCAGACTGTAGGTTGAAAAGGTGGTGAACGCGCCCAGCACACCAACGAAGAGGAATGTTCGAATATTTGGAGCGATATCCACGCGCTCGCTGGTGCCCCAGAGAAACCCGATCAGGAAGGCTCCAAGGATATTAACGGCCAAGGTTCCCCAGGGAAACACACTAACAGTGTAGCGATGCGGCAGACCGGAAATACCATATCTCAAAAGAGCTCCAATGGCCCCACCGAGAGAGATGAACAGGAATTTCATGAAGTTCGATTCCCCGTCGCCAAGTCACTCGTGTCGGCCCGGATGTGATTTACAATGTGAGAAAAATAACCGGCCATCAATTCCAGACCACAGATTAAAGCAATATCGGCAGCCATAGTTTACATAAAAATTATCCGTCCGAATAGACTCATGGGGCACGGAACAAAAGGGTATTTCCCCCAAATTCAACAATTCTCATTGCGACGCAGCATTTCCCGCGCGGCCACAACTCCGGAAGCGGAAGCCTGCACCAGTCCACGGGTTACCCCAGCCCCATCACCGATAGCAAACAGGTTATCGATTTCTGTTTCCAGGTTATCCGTCAACTGCAACCGCGAGGAATAGAATTTTACCTCAATTCCATACAGCAGGGTATCCGGGGAAGCGATCCCGGGGGCCAGATTATCCATTGCCAGCAGCATTTCTTTGATTCCGTGCAGGAATCGATAAGGGAGTACAGCATTAATATCGCCGAGGGTAGCGCTCTTAAGTGTCGGCTGGATTGCCCATTCCCCCATATTGGATGCCTGTGAACAATGTCCCTGCTCCAGATCGCCATAGCGTTGCATGATGACTCCATCGGCCAGTAGATTGGCCAGCTTGGCAACAGATCGGCCATAAGTTATGGGATCCCTGAATGGTTCGCCGAACATGGCACTGCCGAGAAGCGCGAAGTTAGTTCTGTTGGTTTTGCGATCGGCATAGCTATGACCGTTGACAGTCACTACCGGGTCATCGCCACCCGTCGATTCCATGGTTACCTCACCCGAGGGACACACGCAAAAAGTTCTGATTCGATCATCAAATACCGTGGAATGATATTCCAGCTTGGGCTCATACAGAACATCAGTCAAATCCTGCATAACCTCCTGGGCAACCTCCACTCGAAGCCCCAGATCGACTGGGTTGTTAGCTACGGTAAGGCCCAACGCATCGGATTCCCGCATCAGCCAGTCAGAGCCTTCCCTTCCAGGAGCTACCACTACGTACCGCGACCTTATCACGTCCCCGTCAGCCGTTACGACACCGGTGGCTTTCCCATCCTCAGCCTGAATCGAGGCAACTGCTATATCGGTTCGTATTTCAATCCGTTCTGCCAGGAAATCGTGCATCCCGCGCAATACTTCATAACAGCGTTCAGTGCCCATGTGGCGAACCGGCATGGTAATAAGTCTTAGCCCGGCAGCCTCAGCTTTTCTACTGATGGCCTCCACTTCAGGCCCAATCCCATAAATCTGATCGGAGGCACCGAACTCGAGATAGCTTCGATCAACATAGCTAATCAACGCTGCTATCTTTTCGTCACCGACGTATCGCTGCAATCTCCCGCCGATTTCAGGCGACAGTGTCAACTTACCATCACTGTAAGCACCGGCTCCGCCCCAACCGCTCACCATAGCACACGTAGAACAGGCCAGACATCCGCTGTAACCATAGGCACCAGGACAGTGGCGTTTGCTGAGCTCTTTGCCTTTTTCAAGTAGCAGAATCTTGAGGTTTGAGGATTGGGATAGTTCGAGAGCGGTGAAAATTCCCGCTGGCCCACTGCCAACGATTACTACATCATATTTTCCGGACATTCGCTATCCCACTATATATAAGGGGAATCCACTAGTTCAAGCTGAAAGAGGAACTAAAGCCTCTAATCTTTGATTTTGTACCGTTTTTTGAAGCGCTCTACCTGCCCAGCAGTATCGACAATCCGCTGTTCACCGGAGAAGAAAGGATGACATTTGCTGCATACTTCAACTTTCAGCGTGGGCTGGGTTGCGCCGAGAGTGAAGGTGTTACCGCATGAGCATGTAACCTGACACTCATCATAATACTCGGGGTTTATATTCTCTTTCATTTTGTTTGTGCCTCAATTTCCTTCAGGAACAGGGATTACTCCAACTTTTCGCTGATATTTGTTTGCCCGACCGAACTTGACTGTTCCATCGATAAGAGCGAAGATAGTGTGATCCTTGCCCAACCCTACATTTTCCCCGGGGTGAACTTTGGTTCCTCTTTGCCTTATCAGTATATTGCCGGCCTTCACTACCTGACCGTCAAATTTCTTAACGCCCAATCTTTTGGATTGGCTGTCTCTTCCTAACCTGCTGCTGCCGCCCGATTTTTTGTGTGCCATTGTCTTTCCTTCTCGCTCTTAGTTCAGTACTATTTCATCAATCAGAAGCTTCGTGTAATGCTGCCGATGACCTCTCTTGCGACGATAACGAATTTTGTTTTTGTATTTGAAGACGATAACTTTCTTTTGCCTGCCTTGTCCCATGATGGTAGCCTTGATCTTAGCTCCATCTACGATAGGTTGTCCTACCGTTATATTCTCACCGTCAGCCACAAAGAGAACGCTATCCATCTCTATTGCAGTGCCTTCATCGCCCGGGATTTTTTCCACATCAACCATCTGCCCTGGCGAGACCTTAAATTGTTTTCCTCCGGTTGCAACTATCGCGTACATTACTTTCCTCCGCCGATTAAAGCCCCAAAGTATAATTCTATCAACTACACTAGATTTGTCAAGCTGGACAATCTGTATTTGCTTGAAGCCACATGGGAAAAGTAGTATCATTAAATTGTCTGAGCCCCTGTAGCTCAGAGGATAGAGCACCGGCCTCCGGAGCCGGGAGCGAGGGTTCGAGTCCCTCCGGGGGTACCAGAACAACAAGGACCCATCGTAGAGAGCGCAAAGGACACAGAGTTTGATTGATAGTCAGTGGTTTGATAAGTTCACCTTTCCCAATTCTTCGGAAATAAAACTCAATTACTAAATGGCAAACATTCGAATCTCAGTGGTCTCTTCGTGTTCTGAGAGTGGATAAATAAAAGGAGGTTAGTTTTGCCAATAACAGAAGTACGATGGCATGGGCGGGGCGGTCAGGGGGCAGTCACAAGCACCGAGCTCATCGCCCTGGCTGCCATCAACAAAGAGAAGTATGCGCAGTCTTTTCCCAGCTTCGGCCCCGAAAGAAGAGGCGCGCCGGTTCAGGCCTTCCTCAGGGTAGGGGATGAACCAGTCAGGGTCCGTTCGGAAATCACGAAACCCGATGTGGTGGTGGTGCTTAATCCGGATTTATTTGATTCCGTCGATGTGACTAGTGGGCTCAAAGAGAACGGGATACTGGTGATTAATACCAGAAAATCCCTCGACGAGATGAAAGCTGCTCATGGTAACGGATACAGAATTGCTACTGTCAATGCTATGAAGATCGCCCGCGAATCGATAGGCCTGCCGATAACCAACACTACCATGATCGGGGCACTGTTGAAAGTGGTTCCCCTGGTGGAACTGGATGACATGATAGGGCCACTGGAGCATCGTTTCGGAAAGGTCGCCGAGAAAAATATTACCGCCATGAAGCGAGCTTACGAAGAAGTTGTAGCGGAGGGACAATAGAATGGCTGATTTAACATGGAAAGAACTGGAACTGGGAGGCATAATCTCCAGCCCGGGCAATGCCAGCGCATATCGTACCGGTGACTGGAGATCTGACAGGCCAACCAAGGATTATGATAAGTGCATCAAATGTGGAATGTGCTGGCTATATTGCCCTGAAGCTGCTATCAAGATAAGGGATAACGGCATGTACGATTTTGACCTTTTCTATTGCAAGGGGTGCGGCATTTGCGCTGCGGAATGCCCCAAAGATGCCATAACCATGAGCGAAGAGGAGGAGGCCTGATGGCAAAGAAAGCGAAAACTGCCAAGAAAGTCGGATTGGAAGGTTCGTTTGCCATTGCTGAGGCGGCCAAACTGGCAGATGTCGATGTGGTGGCCGCTTATCCCATTACTCCCCAGACCCACATCGTGGAACGGCTGGCCGAGATGGTGGCCGATGGCGAACTCAATGCCGAATATATTCCGGTTGAATCCGAACACTCGGCAATGAGTGCTTGCCTGGGTTCCTCCGCCGTCGGGGCAAGAACCCTCACTGCTACTGCGGGCCAGGGACTGGAACTCATGCATGAAGTGCTTTATGTGGCCTCTTCGATGCGGTTGCCCATAGTCCTGACCGTAGCTGACCGAGCTCTTTCCGCCCCGCTCAGTGTGTGGGGCGATCACTCCGATGCTATGGCTGTTCGGGATACCGGCTGGATTCAGGTGTTTGCCGAAAACGGCCAAGAAGTTCACGACCTGGTTTTGTGGGCTTTCCGGGTTGGCGAAGACCCTGATGTTCTGTTTCCCGTGATGGTTCATCTCGATGGCTTTAACCTCTCGCATGTGACGGAGCCGGTGCTTCTGACCGAGCAGGCGGATGTTGATAAATATCTTCCCCCCTACAACTATCCGATGCCACTGCATCCTGATAAGCCGGTCACTATGGGGGCTTTTGGCCCGCCGGTTATTTACACCGAAGCCAAGAAAGCACAGGAAGTGGCTTTCGAGAACACGAAAGGAACGATACTAAAAGGCTGGGAGGAATTTGAGAAAACTTTCGGTCGCAGTTATCATCCGGTCGAGACTTACAAAGCTGATGATGCTGAAATCCTGCTTATGACCATGGGAAGCCTCGGTGAGACGGCAAGCGTGGCAATTGACAGCATGAGGGAAGCAGGCAAGAAGGTGGGACTGGTAAAACTGCGTCTCTGGAGACCTTTCCCGTTTGAGGAATTCCGGCAGGCTGTGGGGAATGCTGAGGTTCTTATCGTTCTTGATCGCTGTATTTCCTTTGGAGGCCCGGGCGGACCGGTTTTCTCGGAGGT
Source organism: uncultured Dehalococcoidia bacterium (assembly GCA_964548045.1). Classification (GTDB taxonomy): domain Bacteria; phylum Chloroflexota; class Dehalococcoidia; order SZUA-161; family SpSt-899; genus JBGLNL01. Next base: position 12,179 of record CAZJQZ010000059.1, read on the forward strand.
TAAATCGGCGCTTTACGACGAAGAGAAAAGACCGAAGGTGGTGAATTTCATCGGTGGTCTTGGGGGACGCGACGTCACCCCTGAAAATTTCGAATATATGATAACCAGGGGAATTGAGATTGCCGAGAAGGGAAGCGATGCGGAATACGAGATGATAGGGGTGCGAGAATGACTCAGGAAGTTGTGAAATTTGGAAAAAGAGATATAGTAACCGATGAGTTTTTTGCTCCCGGGCACAGGGGTTGCATCGGATGCGGTGAAGCCCTGGCGGTTCGGCTGGTAATGAAAGCGGTAGGAAAGGATGTGATAATTTCCAATGCGACTGGCTGCATTGAGATCATTTCCTCGCCGCTGCCCACTACATCATGGAGAGTTCCCTGGATTCACACCCTGTTTGAAAACACGGCTGCGGTTGCCTCTGGGGTGGAAGCCGGACTCAAGGTACAGATGAAAAAAGGGAAGATTCCGGAAAAGAAGATTTATTCCCTGGCTTTTGCCGGTGATGGCGCTACCAGCGATATCGGAATTCAGGCATTATCCGGCGCCATGGAGAGGGGTCATAATTTTGTTTATGTCTGTTTCGATAACGAGGCATACATGAATACAGGGATTCAAAGGTCAAGCGCTACTCCCTATGGGGCCTCGACAACCACTGCCCCGGCGGGAAAAGCCAGCATCGGGCAGGTGACTTGGAAAAAGGATATGCCGGCTATTGCTGCTGCTCATAACATACCTTATGTAGCCACCGCCACTCCCAGCTACCCCTTCGACCTGATGGAAAAAGCCAAAAAGGCTGCTGAGGTGGACGGTCCGGCCTATCTCCACATATTGTCTGTCTGTCCTACGGGATGGAGAATTCCTACGGATCAGACCATTGCCATGGGGCGCCTTGCGGTACAGACCGGGAATTTCCCATTATACGAAGTCGAGAACGGTAAATATAAATTAAATGTAGATAAAGAACTCAAACCGGTTGCCGAATATCTCAAGAAGCAGGGGCGATTCCGGCATCTTTCCGATGAGGAAATTGAAAAGATTCAGGAGAGGGTCACCGAGGAGTACGCCAAGTTGAAGGAAAAAGCTAGCAGCTAGCAATGCTCCTTGACTTTGCTTCAGGATTTGAGGATAATTGTCAGCGGTGCCCGGTTGGGCAGTGATCCCCGATAGCTCAGCGGTAGAGCGGGCGGCTGTTAACCGCTAGGTCGTAGGTTCGAATCCTACTCGGGGAG
>CAZJQZ010000060.1:0-13386 GCA_964548045.1 uncultured Dehalococcoidia bacterium
AACGCCAAAAGTCGAGAGCAGCGTTGAAAAACTGCGTCAGGTCTGTGAGCAGGAACTGGACGGGGAATATGAATTCAACGTTATCAATATTATTGAGAATCCCAAATTGGCAGAGGGCGACCGCGTACTTGCCACGCCGACGCTGATTAAAGAACTGCCGGCACCAGTCAAGCGAGTCATTGGTGATGTATCCAATGCGGAGAAGGTGTTAATAGGGCTGGACTTGCAAAAGTCAAAATAGAAAGTACAGATTTGGGCAGGATGTTTAGATGATTATCACAAAATCCGTATTTAACCAAGATTGTTCAAAGCTGCAATCACAGCATCGGTGTGCTCCGGCTTTCCCACGCTGATACGAATCATGTTCTGAAGTTGGGGGGTATCGAAATAGCGGATAAAAATTCCTTGTTTCTCCAAATCCTGCTTGATTTGCTTCGCATTACCTGTTAATACCCGGCAGAGGATAAAATTCGATCGAGATGGAATTGGTTCAAGGGAACCCTGCTCTTTAAGTTTGTCGAACAGTCGCGGTCTCTCAGCAATGATAGCGTCGATGCTGGCTTGCATGTGTTGCATATCTGCAAAAGTCTCACGAATTGCTATCTGAGCAGCAATAGTTACGTTGTAAGGCATCTTCATCTTGTAGATGACCTCGTTTATCGACGGAGGGAGAATTCCGTAACCAACCCGCAATCCGGCCAGCCCGGCCCATTTGCTGAAAGTGCGTAGCACAATGAGGTTTGGATAAGAGGGGACGAAGGAAACGACACTTTCTCCGGCAAATTCGTAGTAAGCCTCATCCACCACAACCAGCACCCCGGTTTTGAGCAACCGGAGGATATCACTCTCCGGGGCCAGATTCCCGGTGGGGTTGTTGGGGGAAGTGATGAAAATTACTCTGGTTTGCCCATCGATGGCTTGCTCGATCGATTCCACATCAATGCTGTAATCAGCTTTGCGCGGAACATTTACAGTCTCTCCAGCATTCACTGTAGTGCTGAACGGATACATCCCGAAGGTCGGCGGGCAGTTAATCACCTTATCACCCGGCTCCAGCGAAATGCGCAGGATATTATCGATCAACTCGTCGCTGCCGCTGCCCACAGAAATATACTCGGAACCCAGCCCAATGTATCCCTCAAGAAGCTGTCTCAGTTCTCGATTTAGCGGATCCGGATAGATGTGATAGGAACCGGCGTCGGCCAGCGCTGACTGAACCCTTGGCGAACAACCGTACGGGTTTTCGTTCCCGTCCAGCTTGATAACCTGATCGGGACGGATCCCAACCCGCTCGGCCAGAACCTCCACCGGATCGATGGGCTCATAAGGCTTCAGACTGTTCAAGTGTGTTCTGATAATATTTGCCATTTAACTTCGCCAGTCTTCGTGATAATACTATAATTGAATACATCATCAAGGGCAAGCAAGCGGTTGTACTTTGACCAGCGCACAGGTAAAATAGGATGGAATCTCTCATCGGAGGAAACTAAATGGCAGACGAACTGATCTATGAGAAAAAAGGGAACATTGCTTATATCACCATCAATCGGCCCGAGGCTTACAATTCCATGAACCGGGCGGTCTGGGATGGGATTATCAACGCATGGGAAAACGTCCGCAACGACAACGAAGTCTGGGTGGCGATAGTAACTGCTACGGGAGAGAAGGCATTTTGCGCCGGGCAGGATCTGAAGGAAATGGGCCAGTGGATGGCCATTCCCGAAGCCGAGCGTCCCCCCTTCCCTATTCCGGAACCCAATCCCATGAAGGGGTTGTATGTGCCGAAGCCGTTTATCTGCGCCATCAACGGCATCTGCACTGGCGGCGGACTGGAATTTGCCATGGCCTGCGATATTAGAATCGCATCCGAGAATGCCAAACTGGGTCTCGCCGAGGTTAAACAGGGTCTGATGGCCGGCAACAGCGGCACCCAGAAACTTATTCGATTGGTGCCCTTTGGAGCTGCGCTGGAAATGCTCATGACCGGCGATTTCATCAGCGCACAGGAAGCCTGCCGAATCGGGCTGGTCAACAAGGTAGTTCCCCTGGCGGATCTGATAACAGAGGCCGAGGCTCTGGCCCAGCGGATTTGCGCTGCTGCCCCGCTTTCTGTGCAGGGTGTCAAGGAAACCTCCTATCGTGGTATCGAGGTTTCACTGGAAGAAGGTCTGAAAATTGAAGCCGAGGTTATGGATCGAATCGGGCACAGCGAGGATGCCAGGGAAGGCCCGCGTGCCTTTGGCGAGAAGCGCAAACCAGTCTGGAAGATGAAATAGAATCATCATAGGGAACCTCTGAACAAGAGGGGGACTTCGGGGGTCTGGGGGTGTCCCCCCAGTTATAAAAATCCCCCAAGATTGGGGGATACAGGGGGTTGATCAGAGATTCCATAGTTTCATATCTTGTCACGGGGCAGTTCGGTGAAAGAACTGCCCCTTTTTAAAACCCATGACAAATACTGATACAGCTTTCCCCCACCTGTTTGAATCGGCAAAGATCGGCCGGCTGAAACTGAAAAACAGGATAGTTATGTCCCCGGTGGGAACGCGTCTGGCATCTGATGGCATGGTGACCCCGGCATTACGGGAATTCTATGCCACCCGCGCCCGTGGTGGAGTTGGATTGATCGTGCTGGAGCCCTGCTTCATTGAGCCGGAAGGCGAAGGGAGGTTCCTTGCCCTTCATGAAGACAAGTTTATCGACGGATTGCGCGAACTGGTGAAGACACTTCACAATTGCGGCGCAAAAGTCGGAGTTCAACTGTTCCATGCCGGATGGAGACCGGAAGAGAAGAATGCCCGATTCCTGCCCCCGATTCCCCCGGCGGAATTATCGGCAGAGAGAATCAAAAACCTCACCGAAAAATTTGCTCGATCTGCCCAAAGAGCCAAAACCGCCGGATTCGATCTCATTGAAATTCATGCTGCCCACGGATATCTCCTTAGCCAGTTTCTCTCCCCTCTGGGCAATCAGCGAACTGACGAATACGGTGGCGATGTGGATGGCCGCACTAGATTTGTTCGGGAAATCATCCAATCCGTTCGAAGTGAAGTGGGGGCCGATTTTCCTCTCAGTTGTCGCATCAATGGCGCTGAAAATGTGCCAGGTGGATCGACCATCGAAGACGCCAAGGCTATTGCCCCGCTGCTGGTAGAGGAAGGGCTGGATTTGCTCAGTGTCTCGGCAGGAGCGCTCGGTTCCTATCCCCTTACCATACCTCCCGCCGATATGCCGGAGGGGTGCTATGTTGATCTTGCTGAAGGGGTCAAGAGCGCGGTAAGCGTTCCCATAGTGGTTGCCGGACGGATCAATAATCCTCAACTGGCAGAGGAGATACTGGTTTCAGGCAAAGCCGACCTGGTGGCAATTACCCGCGGACTGGTAGCTGACCCGGATCTGCCGAACAAAGCTTGCAACGGACAAATACAACGAATTCGCAAGTGCATCGCCTGCAATGCCTGTTTAGATACCGACTACGAAGGCCACATCGCCTGCACGGTGAATCCTCTTGCTGGAAGAGAGAATGAGATCAGCATTCAAACTACAGGTCAGTCCAAAAATATAGTGGTTGTTGGTGCCGGACTGGCCGGACTGGAAGCGGCAAGAATGGCTGCTCTTAGGGGGCACGAGGTTAGGATATGCGAAGAAAAGGGCGAAATTGGGGGGCAGTGGGTACTGGCAGCCAGTCCACCGCACAAGCAGGAATTCAAGGGACTGCTTGACTGGCTTTCTGCGGAACTGGATTCCCTCGGTGTAAGAATAGAACTGAACCACCCTGTCACCTCAGAAGAGGTGGAGGGAATCAACCCCGATGTAGTCATAATAGCTACCGGCGCAACGCCGCTGGTGCCTTCGATTCCTGGCTTCGAGCGCGAAGAGGCGGTAACTTCGTGGGATGTGTTGAGTGGAAGCGCCCTCACTGGCGACCTGGCGCTGGTCATTGGGGGAGGGGCCACCGGACTGGAAACGGCGGAATTCCTCGCTGAACAGGGTAAGAAAGTATCGGTAGTGGAAATGCTCAAGGCCTTCGGCACTGATATGGGAGGAACGGTTTATTTCCACCTGCGGACCCGGCTCAAAAAACTGGGAATCGTGCTATTCAAAAACATCGAGGTGAAGGAAATCAGCGATTCGGGGGTGAGGGTACTCAGGGAGGGCAGGGAAGAAACATGGGAAGGATTCGATACCTTCGTGCTGGCGCTTGGTGTGAAATCCAGAAACGAACTGGCCAATGAAATCAAAGGAAAAGAGAGAGAGATTTATTTGATTGGTGATGCGGCCATTCCCGGCAATGCAGCCGATGCTATGCGGCAGGGATTCGATATCGGGAGAAAGGTTTAGCTGTCCGTGTGTTTGACATTCGACCGTGTATTGAAGTAAGATTCAACAAAATAGAATCGAATAATGGGAGGATAAAGTGGCATTTACCAAAGAACTTCACCCGGCATTCAGTCAGAACGGCTACATGTTTCGCAGGAAGGTCTTCCGGATTTTCGGCGGATTTTTCCAGATTTATGATGAATCCGGCAATCAGATTATGCATTCTGAGCAGGCATCGTTCAGGATCAGAGAAGATTTCACAGTCTATGCCAGCGATACCAACCAGCCGCTGTTGAGGATCAAAACCCCACAGATGCTCGATCTTGGTTCCACTTATTATGTTACTGATATGCTGACAATGGAACCAGTAGGGGCTTTGAGACGAAAATTCTTCAAATCCATGTTCAAAGATGAATGGACCATCTTGGATGCCAATGATCAGGAGATCGGTAAGCTGACGGAGAAAAGTATCCTGGTAGCCTTGCTGAGCAGGTTCATCGACCTGGTTCCCCAAACGTACAGTGTTCAATCGGCAGGTGAATTTCCAATTGCCACAATCAAGCAGCACTTCAATCCGTTCATTCTCAAATATACCATGACAATGCTGGAGCCAAGTCCCGCAATCGACCGCAGGCTCCTGATCGCAGCCGGAATCCTGATGGCTGCCATTGAACGCAGGCAGCAGTAATACCTATTGCCTTATCTGTATGCGCCATTGTATAATCTTCTTTGGCGTGTGAAAAATGCAGACAATTTTGTCTAATCGTTCCTCAATTGCCGCAACTACAGGGCTTTCCAGCAAGAGAAAGTCAAAAAGGTGTCCTCATCCATAAAAATCGAACTCGAGTCTGTGGGCTGTCTTCACCAAAACCATAGCTGCGGTTCCTCCACGCAAATAAACAACCGAGATTTCAAACAGAAAAAGGAGGTCAAAATATGACGGCAAAGATAATTTCGGGAACTGAAGTAGCCAAAGAGATCAGAGCCGAACTGACTGAAAGGGTCAAGAAATGCAAGGAAAAGGGTGTAACCCCAGGACTGGTAATCATCCGGGTGGGTGAGGACCCTGCATCCGTTTCCTATGTCACCGGCAAAGAGAAAGCTGCCGATGAGGTCGGTATCTGGTCAGAGACCTTTGTTCTGCCCGAGACAGCTACAGAAGAAGATCTGCTGGCTAAAGTCGAGGAGATGAACAAGGCAGAACACGTCGATGGCATTCTGGTTCAATTGCCTGTACCAAAGCACATCAATGCAGATAAAGTACTTGACTTGATTGATCCGGCCAAAGATGTTGATGGATTTCATCCCATCAACGTCGGCAAGATGCTTATCGGCGATCCGTTCTTCATGCCCTGCACACCCTATGGTGCGGTGGAACTGATGATTCGTAGCGGGAACGAGCCCAAAGGCAAACATGTGGTGATCTGCGGCCGCTCGAATATCGTGGGCAAACCGCTCATGGCCATGCTGGTGCAGAAAAACGCCCGCGGCAATGCCACTATCACTGTGGTTCACACTGGCACCCCGAACATGGCAGAGTATACCCGCCAGGCCGATATTCTGGTAGCCTGCATGGGTGTCCCTGAGGTTATCAAGGCGGATATGGTCAAGGAAGGCGCTGTGGTTATCGATGTCGGCGTCAACCGGGTTGGTATGAAACCTTCTAAAAAAGACCCGAACAAGATGGTGGCCGATCTGCGCGGCGATGTTGAATTCGGCCCGGTGAGTGAAAAGGCCAGTGCCATCACCCCGGTTCCGGGGGGCGTCGGACCCATGACTATCACCATACTGATGCAAAACACGGTGGTAGCTGCTGAGCGACGTGCCGGAATAGCAACGGAATAGTTCGTAATTTCCTCTCCCCAGTTAAGGGTGGGGGCGCATTGCAATGCGCTCTCTTAAGGGAGAGGGTGGAGATCAGGTAAGAAACTTAAATCTAAGGAGAAAATATATGCCATACGATGCAACTAAAATGGAAGACTGGCAGATATCGGAAGCTGCCGAAGAAAACATGCCCATGCCTGACGAGTGGAGAGATAAACTGGGTCTCGAGAAATCAGAGATCCTTGCTATGGGCAGACTGGCCAAACTCGACTTTCTGAAGATAATGAATCGTCTTCAGGACAAACCGGACGGGAAGTATATCGAGGTAACTGCTATTACACCAACACCCCTGGGGGAAGGTAAGAGCACCACTTCATGTGGCCTGATGGAAGGCCTTGGACTGAGAGGAAAGAACGTCGGTGGCGCTCTCAGGCAGCCTTCCGGCGGCCCGACCATGAATGTCAAAGGCACCGCAGCCGGTGGGGGAAACTCCCTGCTTATCCCGATGACCGAGTTCTCACTGGGCCTGACAGGTGATATCAACGATATAATGAACGCCCACAATCTGGCTATGATAGCCTTGACTGCCCGCATGCAGCATGAGCGCAACTACAACGATGAGCAGTTGCAGAGACTAACCGGCATGCGCCGCTTGGATGTCGATCCCACTAAGGTGGAAATGGGCTGGATAATGGATTTCTGCGCCCAGAGCCTGCGTAATATCGTCATTGGTCTTGGTGGGCGCATGGATGGATTTACCATGCAGTCCAAGTTTGGAATCGCGGTGGGATCCGAGTGCATGGCCATTCTCTCCATTATCAGAGACTTGGCCGACCTGCGCAAGCGACTGGATGAAATTACCGTGGCCTTCGATAAAAGCGGAAAACCCGTGACCACCGGCGACCTTGAGGTAGGTGGTGCCATGACTGCCTGGATGCGCAACACCATCAACCCCACCCTTATGTGCACCGCTGAATACCAGCCGTGCATGGTTCATGCCGGCCCGTTCGCCAATATCGCCGTCGGCCAGTCGTCAATCATCGCCGACCGCGTTGGCCTGAAGCTGTTCGATTATCATGTTACCGAGTCCGGCTTTGCCGCCGATATTGGTTTCGAAAAATTCTGGAATGTGAAGTGCCGCAACAGTGGCCTCAAGCCTCATGTCTCCGTGCTCACCGCCACGATACGAGCCCTCAAGATGCATGGTGGCGGTCCCAAAGTTGTAGCGGGCAAGGCTCTTCCTGAAGAGTACACCAAAGAGAACATCGGGTTGGTTGAGCAAGGTTGCGAGAACATGGTTCACCTGATTAACGTTATTCGCAAATCAGGTATCAATCCGGTCGTCTGCGTCAACCGTTTCTATACTGATACCGATGCCGAGGTTGCGGTGGTCAAGAAAGCCGCCGAGGCTGCCGGCGCGCGCTGTGCCGAATCCAGCCACTGGCTGAAGGGTGGCGAAGGCGCTCTTGAACTTGCCGATGCGGTTATCGATGCCTGTGAGGAAGAGCCCAAATTCGATTTCCTGTATCCGCTGGATATGAAACTGCGAGACCGCGTTAGCAAGATTGCCACAGAAGTCTACGGCGCCGATGGCGTTTCTTGGTCTCCCGAAGCTGAACAAAAAGCCAAGATGCTCGAAGATGACCCGAAATACAGTGATTACTCTACGATGATGGTCAAAACACACTTGAGCCTGAGTCATGAGCCAACTTGGAAAGGCGTGCCGAAGGGCTGGACGCTGCCCATCCGCGACGTCCTGATATATTCCGGTGCCAAATTCCTCTGCCCCATGGCCGGTACCATCAGCCTGATGCCCGGCACCGGTTCCAATCCGGCATTCAGGAAAGTGGATGTCGATGTGAATACCGGGAAGGTCAGCGGACTTTTCTAGTAACGCAACACGATTTTTCGTAATGAGGGGAGGTTGATGGTGAGATCAGCCTCCCCTTTTTTGTGCGTGTCATCGCGAGCAAAAGGTGGTGATCTCAATTGATTCAGTAAATTTGGAACAGAGGGGTATTGAAGACTGGAATTTGAGGTGTTATAATAGTGTCCGTTTTCAGGTGACTACAGCGAGGTGGAACCACCCGTTCCCATCCCGAACACGGAAGTGAAACGCCTTAGCGCTGACGATACTGCACTGGGGACGGTGTGGGACAATAGGGCGTTGCCAGGAGACATAAAGGCTCATCCAGTTTTGGAGGAGCCTTTTTTATGGCATCGGGGTGGACTTTCAGCACTTGCTCAAGTTTACCGCAAGATGTAAAATGAGAGAGGTTGTGCGATCACTCAGTTTGAGCGAGTGCTGAAACCAATACACTGACCAAAGACAGGAGGTACTTTCATGAATCTCAAATTCAGTGCGGATGAAGAAGCGTTTCGGCAGGAAATACGGGACTTCATAAAAAAAGAAGTGCCCCCCGATTTCAGGGGAGCCGACGTCGATTGCCAGTACGAGGAAGAGGGCAAAGAGGAAATCCACAAATTCGCCGCGGAAATGCGGAAGAAGTTGGCATCTAAAGGCTGGCTGGGCATGACCTGGCCCAAAGAGTATGGCGGCCAGGAAGCTCCCTTCATGTATGATTTCATATTGGCCGAGGAATTGAATTACCATAAAGTTCCCGGTCGTGATCTCTACGGTGTATCCATCGTGGGGCCAACGATTCTTCGGCTCGGGACCGAAGAGGAAAAACAGAGATACCTCCCCGAGATTACCCGGGGAGAGGCGACCTGGTCGGAAGGGATGAGTGAGCCGGAAGCAGGCTCAGACTTGGCCTCTCTGAAAACTAAAGCGGTGCTCGATGGTGATGAATGGGTGATCAATGGCGAGAAGATTTGGTCAAGCGGTGCTCATGTTACCGACCGGTATCTTTTATTCGTCAGGACTGATCCGGAAGCCCCACCAAATAAGGGGATCACCTGCCTCATCGTCGATCTCAAAAATACCCCTGGCATCACCATGCAGCAAATCCAGCACATGGACGGCCTTTTCTCTTTCAACAGCGTCTGGTTCGAGGACGCCCGGGTGCCTAAAGATGCCATGTTTGGCGGGGAATGCAATGGGTTCAAAGTGATCTTGGAAACTCTGAACTTTGAAAGGCCATTCAGCGGATTGTGCGTGACCTATGCCAGGCGGATACTGAACGATCTTATCGATTATTGCAAAGAAACCCGGCGCAATGGCAAACCTCTCATTGAGGATAGCGTAATCAGACAGAAGCTCGCAGATTGTGCCACCCGGCTTGAAGTGGGACGAATGATGTCCTATAACGTAGTCTGGATGCAAAGTCAGGGACTGCCTACCCCGAAGGAAAGCAACATGATCAAGCTATACGGTATCGAATCAACCAAGAAAGTGTACGATATCGCCATGCAGATTCTGGGCCCTTACGGTCAACTGGAGGAGGGGTCCAAATGGGCTCCGCTACGCGGAGAGGTGAAGTACCTGTACATGCGAGCCATCGGACTCATGAGTGCCGGCGGCACCTTGGAAATCATGAGAGGCACTATTGCGGGTGCGGGACTCCGCATGCCCAGAGGTTAGGATAATCATCTCAGAAGTGAGTCAAGGAGGAAAAGATAATGGATTTTAAATTCACCGAAGAACAGGAAATGCTCCGCAACTTTACCCGGAGCTTCATGGACGATAACATCATCTCTGAACATGTCCGTGAGATGGAAACCGACGATAAAGGTTATTCGCCGGACTACTGGCAGCAAATGGCAGAGCTTGGCTGGATGGGCTTGGTCTTCCCTGAAGAATACGGCGGTCAGGGTATGGGATTCTTTGAGTTGGCCATTCTCTTTGAAGAGATGGGGCGAGCCTGCTGCCCCGGGCCTTTCTTCTCCACTACCCTTTGCGGGATGGCCATTCTCGATGCCGGTTCAGAGGAGCAGAAAAAGGAATTCCTGCCCCAGATTTCCGAGGGCAAAATGGTAATGGCCCCAGCTCTACTCGAGCCTGCCGGAACCTATACACCGGATGGAATTGCCCTTGAGGCCACTGCCGAAGGCGATGATTACGTGCTTAACGGCACCAAGCTGTTTGTTCCTGACGCCAACTCCGCCAGCTACTTTCTCGTAGTCGGAAAGTCGAATGAGGGTATCACCACGTTCCTCGTTGATGCTAAAAGCGCCGGGATCAGCATAACCATGCTTAGCACCATCGCTTCCGACAAACAGGCTGAAGTTGCTTTCGCGAACGTCAAAGTACCCAAGGCCAATGTCCTCGGCGAAGTTGGCAAGGGATGGGAGGTGACTCAGAAGATCATTCAGCGCGGTGCCATCGGTAAATGTGCTGAAATCATTGGTGGGGCCCAGAAAGTGCTGGAAATGACTATCGAATACTCCAAAGAGAGGGTGCAGTTCGGCAAGCCCATTGGCAGTTTCCAGGCGGTGCAGCATCATGTTTCCAACATGGCCACCGATCTCGAGGGTTCCAAGTTCGTCACCTACGAAGCCGCCTGGCTGATGGGTGAAGGAGATCCCTGCAGCAAGGAAATCTCTATGGCCAAAGCCTGGAGCGGTGAGGCTTACCAGCGAATCCTGACTACTGCCAACCAGGTCCACGGTGCCATAGGATTTACTATGGATCATGATTTGCAGTTGTATTTCCGGCGCGGCAAGGCCGCCGAACTGGCTTATGGTGATGGGGATTATCACCGCGAGTTGATAGCCTGCGACATGGAAATCTAGCAGGCAAGCATGGGTAATTCATGAATTATACCCCCAGCGATGAATGAAAAAACGGCTCCTCTTTCATGGGGAGCCGTTTTTATTTCGCAGGATGATTGTGCCCTACTCTTCGTTTAAAGCAAACTCATTTTGCCCGAAATCATCTTCCCCGTTTGGTAATTCTAATAATTTCACTGACTGAATTGCATTGCCTGCTATTCCTTTGATGGAATTGTACATATAATTGGTGTTGAGAAGAACTTTCTCAATTTGTTTTTCTCTCTTTTTCCAAATCCCCTGCATTGATCGCTTTTCAGATTCCAGATCGGTCTGCATTTGAGTGAATCCCTCAACAATAGCCTCAACTTGCATCCTGAACTCATTGCCTGTTAAGAAAGAATACAGAATAGTCATTTTATCGGCCTTGTTTTCCTGAGTAGCTAACGCATCACTTAATTGAATAATCGATTGCCTCAAAACAACGCATAACGATTTAAACTCCTCAAAGGTGCATATCCATATCCCGTCTCTCAGACCCATTCGATCCATATCGACCGGCATTGATTGGGTTACCAGAACTCCAATATCAGCTCCCCTGTCTCTGATATCACTTTTAAACTTCTCTATCCAACTGGGTTGAAAATCCTTAGTCCGCTTGCTTTCGTAATAGATGGAACCGCAGTTTTGCCTTGAGCGAGTATTCACAATCTGGATGCAATCGGCTCCTCTGGCTCCCTTTTTGATCTCTTCAATCGAATCGAGAGGGAAATTGCCAGCCAGCCAGTTTTCAATTTCCAGCTCCTGCACTTCTCCCTGTAACTGCATCGAGCCCTGTGAAGCCTTTCGCTGGGCCTCTTCAAGTGACTGTTGCAAGTCCTTGATCTTTTTTTCCATCTCGGCATCTTTCAGCCGATGTTCTTCGCTGAATTGCTGAAACGCTTCCTGCTTGACCTTTTCCTTTTCTTCAGCGAGCTTACGGGCAACATCTACTTCCAGAGCTTTCTTTCCCTCTTCCAATTCTCGTTGCTGCTTTCTCAGCTTCAATTCCAGCTCTTGCGCCTCAGAGATTTTCTGATTCTTTTCGACCACTTGATTCCTGAGGTCTTCCAACTCAACCTTGAGCTTTTCACCGGCTTTCTGTTCTGCCTGGGCCTGTATCTTGGCTTTCTCCTCTTTGAATACTTCGTTCAATCTCTTTTTTTCAGCGATTAATTCCGCTTCCGATTCTGACTTCAGTCGATCCTTGATCTGATGAGTCAGCACCTCGGATATCGGGATATCAATTCCACAATTGGGACATTTAATAACTTCTTCTGCCATAATTGCCTCCAAAGCTTACACAAACCCCATCATCTCACCCTCGACCGGTGGGCGCACATCGATCCCGCTTCCGCGAAGGTTTTCAACGAAATAGCCGGGATCCTCGGTGTGAATCGGGATCAGAATCTGCGGATTGATCCGGCGGATAAGATCGAGGAGATCCTCTCCGCAGGCATGCCCTGAGGAATGATATCCCTTCTCATCTTCGGGAATTTCCCAGTTCAGCTCTTCCCTCGGCAGTCCGATTCCCTTTATTCCGAAATGATCGATCCAGTTGGCCAGACGCCGCATATCCGTTGCTCCCCCTTCATCGAAGACCTCGCTTGAAGAGTAAAGGTAGGTTCCCCCGCGGGGCGCAATATCGATCAGGTCATTGGCATCCCAATAACTGAAGCAGAGTATGAGGCCCTTGGGATTCTCACGGATATCGGCGGGGGAAATGATCTTTTCACTGTAATGCCGATGTATTTCTGATTCCCATGAAGAGAGTCTGGATTTAAATTTTTTGTAGATCAGGATTTCGGGAATCTTCCCGATATTCGGGACCTTATCCGAAGCCAGGTGCATCGCATCAAGCAGGTAGGCATCCTTGCCCATAATAACCAGCTTGCGGCCCGTCTGGCGGGCGATTTCGTAAAAAGAAGCCAGTCGCTCCACATTCCGGGCGCCGAAATCAGCAATCACCAGCCCATTTGCCTCGCTGACGGCGCGCAAGCAATTGTTGAAAGATTCTTCTTCGCTGGCGCCTCTTTTCTCCCTCAGGCGCGTACCCTCGCACAAAAGAATGTGCGGATGCAAACGATGCATCTCATCCACAAATCTCTCCGATTGGTCACTGGCTCCCCCGTGAAATCTGAGGTCGCCGGTGTAACCCACCCATCCAGCGGAGGTCTCCACCGCAAACGCTGTTGCGCCGGGAATGGAGTGATCAACCGGAAAGAACTTCAATGGAAGATTCCCTATCATTTGAGGCGCGCAGAAGTAGGTTTCGCTGCTCAATGGTTTCTTTCTGCGGGGAGATGAATACCAGAAATCCTGGGCCTCGTCACTGAGCGCCTGGCGATCGAGGAATGCGAACGGGCGTGGTTTGTAGGTTCCCGCCGAACGCAGATACCCCCCTTTGGCCCCTTTAGGCAATGAATAACAGACCTCCCTCTCGAAATTGGGCGGCACGCTATCCTGCATGGCCTTGGAAACAAAGGCTGTCATGATGGTGGTATAGATGGGAATGTCATCACGCAGAAAAGA